>NZ_JCANUC010000004.1:0-193665 GCF_059568765.1 Lacicoccus kunmingensis DSM 17847
AAAACTGGAAACACTCAATTTGGGTGGAATGCTCACCAGCATGTGTATATAATCTGAACAGGCATTCGCTTCATGAATCGTCACACCTTTTCGATCACATAGTTCTCTGATGATCTCTCCTACGCTGCGTTTGTATTTGCCGTATATAATCTGTCTCCGGTACTTCGGGGCAAACACGATATGATACTTACATTTCCATGATGTGTGTGCTAAACTGTTGTTGTCCTTCACTGGGCTGTCCTCCTATGTCTTGTGGAGTGGTCGGGAAACCAACTCCATAGTAGCATAGTCGAGGACCTTTTTTATACCACGCTGGAAGCTCTTTGGAACCCCCCGCATAGCAGGGGGTTTTCAAAACCCATAACAAAAATTCAAGCATTCATGATTTTTACATGAATGCTTGCTTATTATTAAATAACGTCAAGACCTAAAGTTAATGACATTGTCTCAATGGGTGTCAAATTCTTTACGAAATAGATTATCAGTATCTCTAATTATTACTTGCATCTTATCTAAGTCTTTTATTAAAAACTTGTTTAAATCATCATCGAGCATTGTCATAAATTCTTTCATTAATTCATCTAATTTATCAGGAGGGCTTTCTGAATCTATTCCTAAAGTAGGATATGTAGCGAAGTATGTTTCTTTTACTCCTTCTATTATTTCTCTCCCATGATCTAATATCGCTTTAATAGATAACGCCTCATCATCTGAAAATAAAAATTCATTTCTTGATGTATCATTATTCAATTTAAAATGAACTTCATCCATTAAACCGATAAAATGATTTATGTTTATTAATACTCTTCCATTTCTATCTGAATAATATATACTCCTGTACTGTTCTGGATTTTCATTTCCTGCATCAAAAAATTTTTTGTTACTTTTTGAAAAAAGAGCCTCTTCAAAATCATTATAAAAGCTTCTAACATTCTGGAAAACTTCAATAGACCCCTGAAGCTTTTTGATATCAGAGTAAATCTCGCTATAAACTTTATATTTTAAATCAAAACTTGCCTGCTGTTTATATTGTTTGAATTCCAGTTCTTTAATTTTTTTAGCATCTGAACGTCTTAAAAATCCACTGAATAATTCTTTGCCTAACCAAGTTAATAATACTATAAATCCGCCGGAACCCATTAACTCAACAATAGAATCCATATTACGCAATCACCCCTCTGTGCAAATCATAACAGAAAAACTCACTCGCATTGAGTAGTATCTGTATATTTCTTATTTAGGAGTTCCAGTATAGTTTTAACTAAAATAAATGATACATGGTCATTTAGATGTCGGAGCAGCCCAGAATAAAAAGAAAAAGCTCAACCATTAACGGTTGAGCTTTTTTATATGGAGACGGCGGGAGTTGAACCCGCGTCCAGAGACCTTGATACATTTCTTTCTACGTGTGTAGTTCATTTCTCAATTTCGCATGGATGATGGTAATGAACGAACCGTCAAGTCCATGCTAGTCTTATTGGTCTCTTCACAAAGTCTTAAGACTGCAGACTTCGTGCGTACCCTGTTAAAGTTGGATCATCGTCATGGGCCACAGGAAAGCTCATGGGATGATGCAGAGCGCTATTACGCAGCTACTGCGAAATTGTTTTGTTTGCCAGTTATTATAAACTGTGTAGCGTTGATGACGAAGCCGCAACCTCCGACACGCTTAAAATGCCCAAATAGCCCCTGTCGAATCCGGAACGTCCCCGGATTTAAAATAGTCTCGATATTTTCGAGTGAAGTATATTATACCAAGAATAAGACTGTACATCAAGTGGTATAGCTTCTGCAAGCTTTGGCCTATCTCATACGGTCTTTCATCGCGCGGTCCGCTTCCAGTTTCATCTGTTTCCTCTTCGCTGTTTCACGCTTATCAAATTTCTTCTTACCTTTGGCCATGCCTAAAAGCACTTTGCATACCCCGTTTTTAATATACAGCTTAAGAGGAATCAAAGCATTGCCGGTCTCCTGGATGTGGCCCATCATTTTGTTGATCTCTTTTCTATGGAGCAGGAGCTTTCTCGTACGGAGGGGATCATGGTTGAAGCGGTTCCCCTCTTCGTAGGGGGCGATGTGCATATTGTACACATACATCTCACCTCTGTACGTCTTTGCATAGGCATCCACCAGGTTGGCCGATCCCCGCCTGATGGATTTGATTTCAGTGCCTTTAAGCGCAATGCCCGCTTCAATGGTGTCTTCTATTGTATAGTCGTGTCTTGCCTTTCTGTTCTGGGCAAGTGGTTTAGTATGATGTTTTTTCATAAGACATTACTTCTTCCCTTTTCCTTTTTTGGCCACTGATTTATAAAACGGCTTTTTACCTTTTTTCTTGCTCCCGCTCTCCTTGTGGTCTTCCGGCTTCTTCTTCTTGGCTTTAATTTCCACCGGTCTTGAACGTCTTTCGGATTTTTTTCGCTCAGGCATGCCGACTACCTGGAAATCAATGAGACGTTCGTCGACATTGACATCCATCACTTTGATTTCAACCGGGTCCCCGATTCTGAAGACGTTGCCCGTCCGTTCACCGATCAGTGCCATGTGGCGTTCCTGATACTGATAGTGATCATCAGTCATATTGGAAATATGGACGAGACCTTCGATAGTGTTCGGCAGTTCCACGAACATACCGAAATTCATCACACCGGCAATGACGCCTTCATACGTTTCACCGATATACTGCTTCATATATTCCGCTTTCTTCAAATCGTCCGTATCGCGTTCTGCATCGACCGCACGGCGTTCTCTCTCGGACGTGTGCTCAGCTGCATCCGGCAGGAATGCATCCACTTTGCCGATTGTCTTGTCGTCCGTCTTGCCTTCGATCAGATACTTGCGGATGAGCCTGTGGACGATCAAGTCCGGATAACGTCTGATCGGTGATGTGAAGTGAGTATAAAATTCAGTCGACAGGCCGAAGTGTCCCAGACTTTCCGGTGAATATTTCGCCTGCTGCATTGAACGGAGCATCAAAGTACTGATGACCAGTTCTTCCGGTCTGCCTTCGATTTCTTCCAATATATCCTGCAGCGCATGTGGGTGGATTTCATTGCCCTTGCCTTTGACCACAATTCCGAATGTGGAAATAAAGTCAAAGAACTTTCGAAGCTTCTCTTCTTTCGGGTCTTCGTGTATGCGGTAAAGGAACGGCACATCCATCCAGTGGAAATGCTCCGCCACCGTTTCATTGGCAAGCAGCATGAACTCTTCGATAAGCTTTTCACCCTGCCCGCGGTTTCTTAACACGACATCTTCAGGTGTACCGTCTTCACCGACAAGTACCTGCGCCTCTTTGAAGTCGAAGTCCATCGCACCGCGCTTCACTCTTTTATTTCTTAAAATCTGCGCAAGCTCTCCTGCAGCCATAATCATCGGGGACACATCACTGTACTCGGACATCAGTACCTGGTCCTCATCTTCAAGCATACCGTTCACCGCATCGTAAGTCATTCTTCTGTTCGAATTGATGACACTCTGGAAAATTTCATGATTGACCACATGGCCGTCATGATTCACTTCCATTCTGCAGCTCATCGTCAGACGGTCCACTTCAGGATTCAGTGAACAAATACCGTTTGACAGTCTGTGAGGAATCATCGGGATGACCCGGTCAACGAGATACACACTCGTCGCTCGGTCATATGCCTCTTTATCCATCGCTGAGTCTTCAGTGATATAGTAGCTCACGTCCGCAATGCTGACTGTCAGCTCATAGTTGCCGTTATCCAGTTTTTTGACAGCAATCGCATCATCCAGGTCCTTTGCATCTGCGCCGTCAATCGTAACCGTGTTTTCATGACGTAAATCCGTTCTGCCCTGCAGCTCATCTTCCTGGATGGTATCCGGCACAGCTTCTGCCTGATCCAATACTTCCTGAGGAAAGTCGATATTGATGCCATGATTGAAAATGATGGACAGTATATCGACGCCCGGGTCGTTTTTATGCCCTAAAATCTGGGTGACATGCCCCTCCGGATTTGCATTTTCATCTTCCGGATATTTCGTAATTTCGACAAGCACTTTATGGCCGTCGATTGCACCGAGATTCTGCCCTTTTGGAATAAAGAGATCCGTCTTGAAAGTTTTCGAGTCCGGCAATACGAAGCCGAAGGACTTGTTGTCCACATACTCCCCGACCACTCTTGTAATGCCGCGTGTCAGTATGCTCGTAATATTCCCTTCCATATTAGTGCCGGAACTCTCGTTGAACGTTTCAACAAGCACCGTATCTCCGTCGAGCGCCCCGTTAATGCCTGTCGGCGGAATAAAGATATCATCGATATCTTCATCTTCCACCCGCAGGAAGCCGAAGCCTCTCTTATGCATGGACAGTTTTCCTTTGACGAGGTTCGTTTCCGCAACCTTCATATATTTATCTTTTTTCGTGCGGAAAATGATGCCTTCTTCCTCAAGAGCAACCATTACTTTGACCACTTCTTTGAAATCCTCTGAATCATGGGCATCAAACGCATTTATAAAATGGTCAATCGTCACAGGTTTATAATCTTCTTTGTTCATGATTTCCAAAACCATTTCTCTGTAGTTACTCATGAGAATACCTCCATTATATTATCTCTTCTATAAACTCATATAAATCGTTGAATAGTTCGTTTTTGTCTTTATCTATTGTCAGTACGTGTCCGGAGTTTTCATAAAACTTCAATCGTTTTTCTGCTTCCTCTGTGGACACATTGTTATAAATTACATTCGCGGATTCCGGATCGATGACTTCATCCAGAGACCCCTGTGCCGCGTACACCGGCACAAATATATCTTCGAGTGACTGTTCTGCCTTGTTTATGATGGCGTTGATGTCTTCAAGCGTATCATCAGCGTCGTCAAGACTGGCATTGATTTCGTCATCAATCGTCTGACGGTCTTTATTTTCAAAACGCTTTTTGAAATTGGCTGCATACGTCGTATAGCTTTTCAATAACTCTTTTTTTGATTTTATAAACATCGGGCTGCAGATTGTTGCAGTGCCAATGACGTCCCGGTCGTGGGTGAGCAGCAGTCCGAGTGCGCCGCCGATGGATACACCGGCTGTGAAAATTTTGTCATATCCTTCCGATTTCAGGAAGTCGTATGCTTCTGTGACCTGGCGGTACCAGACATGCGGGGAGGACTTTAAAATGGTTTCGGGCGCCTCTGCGTGGCCCTGGTAGTTGAATGAATATGAGGTGATGCCTTTTTTCTGCAGGAAACGACCCAACTGTCTGACGTCCGATGTATTTCCAGTAAATCCGTGAAGGAGAAGGACAGCGTAGTCCGAGTGCTCATTAAAATAAAATTCACCTGGCATTTTTACGTTCATCGTCAACATTCCTTTTGTGTGTTACTTCAATTGTACGTTAAAAATTCGTCAAACAAAAGAAAAAGAAAACCCTGGCTATTGAGGGTTTTCTTTTCAGTCATTTTCATTAAATTTAGCTCACATATGTGAGTAAAAGCATAATTAAGAAAAATAGTACGGATAGAATCACAGTCGTTCTGTGTAATACAAGATCCATTCCGCGTGCCTTCTGTTTACCGAATAATTGCTCTGCCCCGCCACTGATTGCACCCGAAAGGCCGGCGCTTTTTCCTGACTGAAGCAATACCACTGCAATTAAAGATATACAAACGATTATCAACACAACTATTAAAACTGTTTGCATGTGGTAGTCCCTCCAATAAATATTAACATTAGAAAGCATACCAAAAGTGTTGCTGTAATGCAAGCCGGGTTTGATTTGTCCAAATGGCAGATTTCGTGTTTTGGCGGAGTGTTTTGTGCAGTTTCTGGATTTTTGTCAAGGCGGTTTTTGGGTTTTTGGAGTGGGGAGGGTGCAGTTATTGAATTGTTGCGATTTGACAACAATTTCGGGCAATTTTAAAGTTGGCATATGTTTTATTTCATTATAAGGGGATGGTTGTGATATTGAGATATAAGCCGTTGAAACTGAAGCAGCTGGAAATTTTGAAATGCCGTGCCGCAGTGGCTGAAGATGAAGTGAATGAGCTGGGTCATTTGAAGCTTGGCTGGGAAGGGGAAGGTGAGCTGGACCGGTTGATTGATGAGAGGATTGAGGGACGGGATTGTGTTCATCTGAAAGATTACCGGTTTTCTGTGAGTGAGGCTGGTGGTGACAGCCGCAAAATTTCGATGAGTTCGAGTGAGGTGCAGATTGATAATATATTGATTGCCGGCGACCGGGTGTTCACTTTTGAAGTGAAGAAGTTCAATTTTGATCTGGTGTATTCAGATACTGTATGGACTTTTACCGGCGGAGATAAATTTAAAAATCTGATGCAGCAGGTATCACGGCATAACGATGCTTTCCGCTACCTGCTTCGGCAGTCCGGTCATGGGGCTGACTTTGAAGTCTACAGCTGTCTGGTCTTTATTAATCCAAAACAGACAATTTATAATTTGCCTTACGGGAAAAATATACTGACTTACAGCGGGGTCGAGAAGTTTTTGGACCGGATTGTGCGGGATAACCATTATTCTTATGACCGGCTGCTGGAATTTTTGAAGTCGCGCCGTCTGACGAAATCCATGTATGACGGCAAGGCGAATGTCGATCTGGAGTCACTTCGTGGCGGCGTTTATTGTGAGAATTGTCATGTGGGGCTGGAGCGTGTGAACCGTAATAAATACAACTGCGTGAAGTGTAATGAAAATTTCGACTTGCTGACCGTTACCCGGCGGTTAATTAATGAGTTGAAGATGTTGAATGAAGATTGGAAGCTGGATTCTTCTATTATAGCCAAGTACAGTGGCCATCAGATTTCCAGTTCGTATATAAGACGGCAAAAACAACGTGGAAATATTGATTATTGATTTAAAGTAGTATCGAAGCGCTATATGTGGTGAATATTTGACAACTTATAGCGTCACGATCTCTGCTGCGCTATATCTCATGAGTCTGACTGCAACTTATAGCGTGACAACCTCTGTTGCGCTATATCTCATGAGTCTGACTGCAACTTATAGCGTGACAACCTCTGCTGCGCTATATTTCATATGGTGGACTGATACTTATAGCGCAGATTTTTAAATTTCATTGCAAAATAATCTTAACCACACCAAAAACCCCGCTTCACAAGAAGCGGGGTCCTCACACTAATACAATCTCCTAAACTTCATCCAGGTTAAAGAATGAGTTAAGTCCTTCGTATTTAGCTGTTTCAAATAATTCGTCCTCGATGCGCAGCAGCTGGTTGTATTTCGCAACACGGTCTGTACGGGATGGTGCACCTGTCTTGATCTGACCGGCGTTCACCGCCACTGCGATGTCTGCGATGGTTGTATCTTCCGTCTCGCCTGAACGGTGGGAGATTACGGAAGTATAACCTGCACGTTCAGCCATCTCAATCGCTTCGAAAGTTTCAGTCAGTGTACCGATCTGGTTCACTTTGATCAGGATTGAGTTGCCGACGCCTTCTTCGATGCCTCGCGCAAGTTTTTCAGTGTTCGTAACGAACAAGTCGTCACCGACAAGCTGGACGCGGTCGCCGAGGCGGTCCGTGAGTAACTTGTGGCCTTCCCAGTCGTTCTCATCCAAGCCGTCTTCGATTGAGATGATTGGATATTTGTCGACCATTTCTGCATACCACTCCACCATTTCTGCAGCAGTGAATGTCTTACCTTCACCCGCTAATTCATAAACGCCTTTTTCAGCATTATAGAATTCTGATGATGCAGAGTCCATCGCCAGACGAATTTCCGTCCCAGGCTCGTATCCTGCTTTTTCAATTGCTTCAATGATCGTAGACAGTGCCTCTTCATTGGAACCGAGGTTCGGAGCAAATCCGCCTTCGTCACCGACTGCAGTGTTCAGACCTTTTTCGCTCAGCACTTTTTTCAGGTTATGGAAAATTTCAGCGCCCATGCGCAAGCCTTCTTTAAAACTTTCCGCACCAACCGGCATGATCATGAATTCCTGAATGTCGACGTTGTTGTCAGCATGCTCGCCGCCGTTGATGATGTTCATCATCGGTACCGGAAGCTGAACTGCATTGAATCCGCCCAAATATTTATAAAGAGGTTGTCCAAGGAAATCTGCAGCTGCTTTAGCCACTGCCATAGATACACCCAGTATTGCATTCGCACCTAATTTCGCTTTGTTTTCAGTGCCGTCAAGTGCGCACATCATTTTATCGATGGATACCTGCTCCAGTACACTGAATTCTCCTTCGATAAGTTCAGCAGCAATTTCTTCATTGACGTTTTCCACCGCTTTTTCTACACCTTTACCTAAGTAGCGTGTATCGTCCCCGTCACGCAGTTCAACCGCTTCATATTCACCAGTTGACGCTCCGGACGGTACAAGGGCGCGGCCAAACGCACCGCTTTCAGTCAATACTTCCACTTCAACCGTAGGGTTCCCGCGGGAATCGATTACTTCACGTGCATAAACATCAATAATTAATGGCATATCAATATCTCCTTAAATTGTATTTGTCTATTTTATTATGTGTGAAACAAAAATTAATTTCAATGAAAATAAAAACCTATTTACTTTTGCAATAAACTCTTACCGGTCATTTCTTCCGGCTGTTTAATACCCATCAAGTCGAGGAGCGTTGGTGCGATGTCGGCCAGTATGCCGCCGCTTCTTACTTCAACGCCTTCTTTAGTGACAATGATCGGCACCGGGTTCGTCGTATGCGCCGTCATCGGCTTGCCTTCAGGTGTCGTCACCTCGTCGGAGTTGCCGTGGTCAGCCGTGATAATTGCATGACCGCCCTGCGCGATGATTTCATCGACAATCGGTCCGAGGCATTCATCGACCGCTTCGATCGCTTTGACCGTCGGTTCAAGTTTACCACTGTGTCCGACCATGTCCGGATTCGCAAAATTTAAAATGATCAGGTCAAGATCTTTCTTTTCGAGTTCCGCCAGACACTCATCACGGACTTCATACGCACTCATTTCAGGCTGCAGATCATACGTCGCCACTTTGGGAGAATCCACCAGCGCACGGCGTTCACCTTCAAATTCACTGTGCCGTCCGCCGCTCATGAAATAGGTGACGTGCGGATATTTTTCAGTTTCTGCGATTCGCAGCTGTTTGCCGCCCGCATCCCCCACGACTTCCCCGATTGTGTTGACGATGTCTTTCTTTTCAAAGACGATTTCAGCGATGACATCATCACTGTATTTCGTAAATGTCACGAACTTCAGCCCGCTGTATTTGCGGTCCATTTCAAAGCCCATGAAATCTTCATTTGTATATACTTCGGACAGCTGTGCGGCACGGTCTGGACGGAAGTTATAAAATATGACTGCATCATCATTTTTGATGCCCGTCCCTTCCTTGTCCTCATAACCTTTAACAACGAACGGTACGACGAATTCATCGTAAACTCCCTCATCATAGCTCGCCTGTACACCTTCCGCTGCACTGTCAAATACAGGGCCGCGGCCGTTTGAAATCGCATGGTATGCCGGTTCTCCGCGGTCCCAGCGTTTATCACGGTCCATGGCGTAATAACGGCCGGACACTGATGCGAATTCACCGATGCCGATTTCTTTAAAGCGGCGCTCGCTTTCTTCAATGAAGCCGAGTGCAGAACTCTGGCCGACATCACGGCCGTCAAGGAATGCATGAACATATACACGTTTCAGCCCCTGCTTCTTCGCCATTTCCAACAGTGCAAATAAATGCTCATAATGCGAATGGACGCCGCCGTCACTGAGTAGCCCCATGACATGGAGCTCGCTGTCATTACCCTCGACATGCTTCATCGTATCAAGCAGCACTGCGTTATCAAAGAAGTCACCGTCTTCAATCGACTTGTTGATGCGTGTCAGGCTTTGATACACGATGCGGCCGGCACCGATATTCAAGTGGCCGACCTCCGAATTCCCCATCTGTCCTTCCGGCAACCCGACATCCATGCCGGCCGCCGACAGTTCGTTGTGGGGATACTGATTGAAATAACGGTCGAAGTTCGGTTTATTCGCCGCTTTTACCGCATTGCCCTTCTCTTCATCACGGTTGGCAAACCCATCCAAAATGATTAAAGCTGTCGGTTTGGTCATTATTTAGCACCTTCCAGCAGTTCGAGGAAAGAATCCGCTTCAAGAGACGCACCGCCGACAAGTGCACCGTCGATGTGCTCACGCTCCATATACTCCTTGATGTTTGCCGGTTTTACAGAGCCGCCGTACTGGACGCGGACTTTATTTGCGACATCGTCACTGTATAATGAAGCAATCTTTTTACGGACAGCGCCGCACATTTCGTTTGCATCATCGCTTGTCGCAGATTTTCCTGTGCCGATCGCCCAGATCGGTTCATATGCGATGACCACTTTTTCAGCATCTGCAGCAGATACTTCAAGCAGCGCCTTTTCTACCTGGTTTTCAACACGTTCAATATGTTTGCCTTCTTCACGTTCAGCGTCAGTTTCGCCGACGCAGACAATCGGTACAATGTTGTTTTTCAAAGTGGTAAGGGTCTTTTTATTTACCGTTTCATCTGTTTCGTTAAAATGTTCACGGCGTTCAGAGTGGCCGATGATGATATAGTCCACACCGAGGTCCTGAAGCATTGTAACAGAAACTTCGCCTGTAAATGCACCGCTGTCTTCCTCGTGTGCGTTTTCAGCACCGATGCCGACGTTCAGGTCTTTCGCTTTCTCAACTAATGACGGCAGGTGGATGAATGGTGCACAGATTGCACTTTCCACTTCGTCTTTAGCCGGCAGATTTTTTAAGCTGTCAAGAAATTGTTCCCCTTCGGAAATCGTTTTGTTCATCTTCCAGTTTCCTGCGATAAATGGTGTTCTCATAATTTTCCTCCTAAAGTTTCATTACTTATTGTTGATTGCTGCAAGTCCCGGCAGTTCTTTGCCCTCTAAATATTCAAGGGAAGCGCCGCCGCCTGTTGAAATGTGGGAGAAGTCGTCTTCATACCCAAGATCGAACGCAGCTGCAGCCGAGTCGCCGCCGCCGATGATTGTGATGGCATCCTCCAGTCCGGCAAGTGCTTTACATACACCGATGGTGCCCTGTGCGAAGTTTTCAAATTCAAATACGCCCATGGGACCGTTCCATACGACGGTTTTTGCATCTTTCAGATGGCTTTCAAACGCTTTGACAGTATCCGGTCCGATATCGAGCCCCATCATGTCGCGGGGAATGTCGTCCACTGATACTGTTTTATGTGCAGCATCTTTATCAAATTTCTCTGCCACGATGGCATCTTCAGGCAGGACGATTTTGTCTTTTCCTTTTTCAAGCAGTGATTTCGCAAGTTCCACTTTGTCCTCTTCAAGAAGTGAAGTGCCGATTTCCTTGCCCTGTGCCTTGAAGAAGGTGTAGGCCATACCGCCGCCTATCAGCACTTTATCCGCTTTTTCAAGCAGGTTTTCAATAACGCCAATCTTATCCGATACTTTTGCGCCGCCCAAAATTGCGACAAACGGCTTTTTAGGCGCATCGACCGCACCGCCGATAAAGTCAATTTCCTTTTGCATCAGGTAACCGGATACGGTTTCAACATTTTCTGCGATGCCGACGTTCGATGCGTGCGAGCGGTGTGCAGTACCGAAAGCGTCGTTGACGAAGACGTCGCCGAGCCTTGCCCAGTACTTGCCGAGGTCCGCATCATTTCCGGACTCCTTCTTACCGTCTATATCTTCAAAACGGGTATTTTCGAACAATAGAATTTCACCGTCTTTTAACTCATCGATTGCCGACTCCAGCTCAGTGCCTCTCGTTTCCGGCACAAATAAAACTGTCTGGTCGAGCAATTCGCCGAGCTTATCGGAAACAGGCTTCAAAGTTTTATCTTTCTTGTCTTCTTCTGTTTTCACTTTGCCGAGGTGTGAGAATAAAATGACCCGGCCGCCTTGTTCCAATACATACTTGATTGTAGGAAGCGCCTGCACGATCCGATTATCATTCGTCACTGTACCGTCTTCCATCGGTACGTTCAAATCGGCTCTCAGGAGCACTTTCTGGCCTTTTAATTCAATATCTTCAACAGTTTTCTTCATGACTTGCCTCCTAAAATATTCATTGTCTTTATTATACCCAATTTAGCTTCACATAAAAAATAAAAAACGGGTGGAATATCCACCCGCCAGGTTAAGTTTATTATTGTGTTACCAAATGATTTAAAGTACGGACAAGCTGGGCAGTATAGGACATTTCATTATCATACCATGCAACGGCTCTTACCAATTGTTTGCCGTCCACTTCAAGTACACGCGTCTGAGTCGCGTCAAACAGTGAACCTTCTTTAATACCGATGATGTCTGCAGATACAATCTGATCTTCGTTATAGCCGAATGAAGGGTTGACTGCATTCTTCATCGCATTGTTCACATCTTCAACTGAAACATTTTTATCCAATGTTACAGTCACTTCAGTGAGTGAACCTGTTGCGACCGGCACACGCTGTGCACCACCGTCAAGTTTGCCTTCAAGTTCAGGAAGAACAAGACCGATCGCTTTAGCTGCACCAGTAGAGTTTGGTACGATGTTTTCTGCTGCTGCGCGCGCACGGCGGTAGTCGCCTTTTGCATGCGGCGCATCCAATGTGTTCTGGTCGCCGGTATAAGCGTGAATTGTTGTCATCAGACCTTTTTTGATGCCGAACTCGTCATTCAATACTTTAACAACCGGTGCCAGACAGTTCGTTGTACATGATGCTGCAGAAACAACTTCTTCAGAACCGTCCAGCGTATTTTCATTTACACCGTATACGATTGTTTTCATATCGCCTTTACCCGGTGCAGAGATCAATACTTTTTTAGCGCCTGCATCAAGGTGTTTTCTCGCATCCTGTTCTTCAGTGAAGAAACCTGTACATTCAAGTACGATATCTATATTTAAATCGCCCCAAGGCAGGTTGGAAGGATCTTTCTCAGTGAATGATTTTACTTCCTGACCGTTGATTTTAAAGCCGTTTTCCAATACTTCGATATCGCCTTCAAAGCGGCCCTGAGTCGAATCATATTTGAATAAGTGTGCTAAAAAGTCGTCATCTGTCAAATCGTTTACTGCGACGACTTCCATGTCATCATAATTTTGAATCTCTCTTGCTGCAAGTCTTCCTATTCTTCCAAATCCATTAATTGCTACTCTAACCATTAAAATGGCCTCCTTAGTTTTATCCTAATAAATGTTGTGCGACCGCTTCATCAATAAATAAGATTGTGTTTTGCGGCGCTAATTTCAAATACGCTTTTACTGCTTCTTTTTTACTGTCTCCGCCTGCAACTGCAAAGATGGACTCTTTATTTTCGAGGTCTTCCAGCTGCAGTCCAATGGTTTTCACCTTATGGACCATATTCCCTTCAGCATCAAAATAAAAACCGAAAGTTTCTCCGACTGCATTTTCCGCGCCCAGTTTCGACATCACTTCCTCAGTGACATTTCTGCGGCGGGCCATCTGCAGTGCATCTCCGATGCCATGGATGGCCATCGATGAACGATTGTTCAGATCGATGATTTCTTTGACCATCGGTTCTTCTTTCAATGATTCAAGTGATGCTTTACTGATGCTGTCCGGTGCATAAAGCATCCGGTGTTCTCCGGAAGTCGCTTCCGCCAGGTGGCTCACTATCGAGTTCGCCTGGAATGCAACATCTTCACCGAGACCGCCCCTTGCAGGGACGAACAGCAGATTGTCATGCTTCGGTCTTAAAAATTTGCTGACCGATGCCATCGTGGAACCGCCTGCGACTGAAACAACCGCACCCTTGAACAGGTTTTCCATCAGTTCCTCTGCCATCAATCTCGTCAACTCTTCTTTAACCATCGCATTTTGATCGGCATCACCTCTGACAACAAATATATCTTTTAGCGGATATTGCTGTTTCAGCTTTTCTGCCAGGTCATTCCGGCTCTCAATCAATGTCAGGAATGGTTCAACTTCCTTTAATGCTGCCCTGCCAATTTCTGAGATGGAAATGCCTTTCGCGTCGACTTTTATCAAGTTCAGTTGTGAAAGTTCTTCAACTTCTCTGCGCAAAACTCTTTCTGTCATCCCCAGTTGTCTGGCCAGTGATCTTCTGCCGATTGGTTGTTCCGTTTCAATACAACTCAGTATATCCAGGCGTTTAAGCATGTGGGATAAAATATCAGGTACGATACTTTTCTGGATGTCAATCAATCTCTGCCACATTCATTCAACCACCTTTCATCATAGCGAGACGTTTTACGTCCCACCAGGGACAAAAAAATTACATTATTAATATATCAGAAATATATGTAACAATGCAATTAATTTAATCAATTCATAAATCAATTCATATTATGTTTACCCTTATTCGCTTTTAAATAATCATAGATCTGGACGAAATCGAGGACGCCTTCCTGGATGACAGTTGAGTCGTGCTTCAATACCGGAACCCTCACCATGTATTCTTCCTGCAGTGCATCATCTTCATCAATATTTACTTTATTGATTTTAACATTCATTTCCCTGAGCTCCGACAGTGCGATTTTTATTTGAAGAATGCCTTCATCACACAATGCACAACGGTCTCTCGTATAATAATCTAAAACTAACACCTTATTCACCTGTCTTTAATTTAGTTAATGCCGTATTCACCAATGAGTAGAGCATTTCTGATGTAATGATGCCGAGTGCGATTGCACTGGCTATAAGCGCCGCTTCTATACCGAATGAAAATGCCAGCTGATAATCTTCCAGAACGACATTGCGCATCGCCTGGTAGGCTTTACCGCCCGGAACGAGCGGGATGATGCCGCATGTAATGAATATGACAATCGGCATCTTCATATATCTTGAACTGAAAATAGATACTGCAGTGAGAACTATGCCGCCGGCAAAGCTCGCCAATATCTGGTTGACTTCAAAACTGCTCAATATATAGTAGACAATCCAGCCTGCTGCGCCTGTCAGACCGCATTGGAGCAGTGCCCTTCTCGGCGCATTGAACAGTATCCCGAAACCCATGGAGGCAAAGAAGCTTAAGATGAACTGATAGAGTAACGTTAACATGGCGCCGCCTCCTTAAATGAGCATGAATATCAGTGCCACACCTGCACCTATCGCGAAGGCTGTGAGCATCGCTTCCGTCCCTTTCATCACGCCTGCAAGCAAGTGTCCGCGGATCATCTCCCGTATGGCGTTGGTGATCAGCACACCGGGAACGAGCGGCATGACTGCTGCGATGATAATTAAATCCATATTTAAACCGGGACCATACTGAACGTAGAAAAATGATGTGACAGCGATAAAGAATGACGCGAAGAACTCCGTGAAGAATTTGACTCTTGTAAAACGTAAAATACTTTCCATTATAAAGACGCCGAGCGCACCGCCGAATGTTGCTGCAGGCAGATCTGCAAGTGAGCCGTTAAATAACAGCAGGAACATGAAAGCGGTCATGCCGCCGCACAGGACCATCAGCCAAAAAGGAAAGACCAGTGCATCATGTATTTTTTCTATTCTTTTAATCGCCGACTTTATCGGCATGCCCTGGGCGATATCCCGGGATAAGTTGTTGATGACATCGACCATGCCAAGGTCATTTGCCCGCTCTTCAATGCGCACGGTCTGTGTCAGTGAATGTTCGTTCATCGAAAATATAATGACGGTAGGTGTGACGAAAACCTGAGGATTGCTGATGCCGTATGTATTTGAGATGCGCATCATGGTATCTTCGATGCGGTAAGTTTCAGCACCGCTTTCCAATAATAATTTTCCGCAGTTAATAGCGACGAAAAAAACATCGCGCACGTAACCTTCTTTGAGATTATCATTCGGCTCCTCAATGATTTCAATATCATTCAGCATATCATCACCTGCCACATTATTAATGGTAAATAAAAAACGCCCCCAAAGAGAATCGAACTCCTATCTTAAGAACCGGAATCTTACGTGTTATCCATTACACCATGGGGGCATACTTATACATTGTAACCTAAATGCGGTGATTAAAACATCATAATTGTATCAAATATTTATGACAATTTAAAGTTGGTTTTAATCCTTTGACCTTGTTTGACTAATGTGATATAACTAAAACAGTAGCAAATTACAGATATATATGGAGGTTAGAACTATGAATTTAATACCTACAGTGATTGAACAGACAAATCGCGGTGAAAGAGCTTATGACATTTATAGTAGACTATTAAAAGATAGAATCATAATGATCGGCAGCGGCATCGATGATAATGTTGCCAACTCGGTAGTGAGTCAGCTTTTATTCCTGCAGGCACAAGACCCTGAGAAAGATATTTATCTTTATATCAACTCCCCGGGCGGCAGTGTTACAGCTGGAATGGCTATTTATGATACAATCCAGCACATCAAGCCGGATGTTCAGACAATCTGTGTCGGCATGGCTGCTTCAATGGGATCATTCCTTCTTGCAGCAGGAGCAAAAGGCAAACGCTTTGCATTGCCGAATGCCGAAGTGATGATTCACCAGCCGCTGGGCGGCGCACAAGGTCAGGCAACTGAAATTGAAATTGCTGCCAAGCACATCTTAAGAACACGCGAAAAACTGAACAAGATTCTGGCAGAAAGAACCGGCCAGCCACTTGAAAAAATCGAAAAAGATACTGATCGTGATAACTTTATGACTGCTGCGGAAGCACAGGAATACGGTCTGATCGACGAAGTGATGGAACCGGAAAAAGTTCAAAAATAATTTTTGAAGCAGTGCTATATGTCAAAAAGGCATATAGCACTTTTATTTTTGCCATTTTTGGGTAAAGAATATAAAGGAATATAAGGAGGCCCTCCATTAATGAATATATTGATTACCGGCGGAACAGGCTTAGTCGGTGCCCGTTTAACAGAAGTTTTAGTCGAGGAACGCAATCACGTATATATTTTAAGCCGCAGCGAACATTCAGACGATCACCCTTTTATACATTATATAAAATACGATCCGGATGACATCAATAATTTGAGCTGGGCAGATGCGCTGCCCGTCAATATAGATGCGGTCTACAACTTTGCCGGTGCTTCCCTGCAGAAAATGTGGACGGACAGCCATAAGGAAGAAATAATGGACTCCAGAATCAATACGACAAGGCTGCTTCATAGCTGGGTACGAAACAGCGAAATAAAGCCCGGCGTTCTGATTAACGCAAGCGCCGTCGGATATTATCCGACCAGCGAACATGTCAGCTTCACAGAAGAGAATGAATTCCAGCCGTCGAACTATCTCGCAAAAGTCGTGAGTGTATGGGAAAAGGAAGCACTCAAATTTGAAGAATTCGGGACAAGAGTCGTTCTCGGACGCTTCGGACTCGTACTGGATAAAGATGAAGGCGTGCTGCCGATGATGGCACTGCCGTTCAAGTTCGGGGCCGGCGGGAACATCGGCACCGGACAGCAGTATTACAGCTGGATTCACCTGGAAGACCTGATTAATTCCCTCCTGTATGTACTTGCTGTCGATGAGATTGACGGGCCGGTCAATATGACCGCCCCCGTTCCGCTCAGACAGGAACAATTCGCAAAATATCTGGGCATGGCGCTCGGCAAGCCGACAATCGTCAAGACCCCGGGGTTTTTATTCAAAACGGTACTTGGCGACCAGTCCATTCTGATTATCAGAGGACAGAAAGTCATCCCTGAAAAACTGCTTGCGAACGAATTCAAATTCAACTACCCGACACTCGATGTCGCCCTCGATGAAATTTACGGCGAATGATAATAAAAATCCGCTGACAACTTTAAGATTGTCAGCGGATTTTTATTTGGTGAATGAGTGATGGGACGAAGTGGTCCAAAAAGCATATTTCATGCCACTCACAACTCACTCATAAAGTTTTCAATTCATTCATTAAAGTGATTGCCCGTCAATTACAGATTCACAGTCACGTCGGCATCCTGACGAAGTTCATCTGCAAGACCCTGTGCCGCTTCTGCCTCTTTTTCTCTGACAAGCTGTTCTTCAATCTGGGGTTTTACATCTTCGAATGCCGGCGGTTCAGTCTCTTCGCCTTCACCTTCGCTTTGAGCTTCTTCACGTGCTGCGATCTGCTCATCGTAGACTTTCTGAAGTTCTTCATCTGTCGGCTCGATATCGCCGGCCTCTTCAGAAATTAACGCTTCGACTTTGACTTGTTTTTCAAGCTCGGCTCTGATTTCATCTTCTGACATGCCGCTCTCTTCCATCGCTGCGAAGAAATCATCTTCAGATTCCATGCCGTTCGCTTCTGTAATCTCACTGATCATCGCATCGACATCTTCCTCTGAAGCACTCATGTCACGGTTTTCCGCTTCTTGTACAAGCAGTCTTTCAGAAACCAGTCCTTCAGCAATCTGCTGCTTCAGCTCATCTTCGTTCACTTCCTCGCCGGTCATCTCCTGCATCATTGAAGCCTGCTGGAACTGGCCGGTATACACTTGCTCAAATTCTTCCTTAGTGATTTCCTCACCATTTATCTCAGCAACAACGTCAGGGACGTCTTCAAGGTCCGGTTCAGGCATTTCAGGCGTTTCGCCGCCTTCAGCAGATTGACCTTCAGATGCTTGGCCTTCTTCAGCAGTCTGAGATTCACCATTTTCTGCACCGTCGCCGTTTTCACCTTCTGCGGACTCGTCTCCACATGCAGATACTGCAAGCATCGTGGCCGCGAGTGATATCATCGTTAACCATTTTTTCATATCGTAAATTACCTCCATGTCGTTATAATCCGTCATTCTACTCTTGTAAAATACAAATTTCAATTTAAAGCCGGCTCAAACTATAGACTTTTTTTCAATGTTTGGCCATTTAGTGACAAATAAAACCCGGCAAGTTTGCGCTCACCGGGAATGATTGAATGCGGTCATCAAAATTCCATCACTTCTCCGCTCTTTATTTTTTCTGCGATGGTGTCGAGTTTTCTCAGGCGATGGTTGACGCCGGACTTCGAAATTGCGCCGGTCGACAGCATCTCACCAAGCTCTTTCAAAGAGACGTCCTGATGCTCGATACGGAGTCTTGCGATTTCCTGAAGTCTTTCAGGCAATTCGCTGATGCCGATCTCATCATCGATCAGCTGAATATTTTCAACCTGCCGCATCGCTGCGCCGACGGTTTTATTCAAATTGGCCGTTTCGCAGTTGACCAGCCTGTTGACGGAGTTTCTCATATCCCGGACGATGCGGACATCCTCAAATTTCAAGAGCGCCTGGTAACCACCGATCAGACTTAAAAATTCAGCGATTTTCTCTGCACCTTTCAAATAAGTGATATACCCTCCGCGCTTACGCTCAATATACTTCGCATTGAGTTCATAACCGTTCATCAGCTCTGTCAGCACTCTTGCATGATCCTCATACAATGATGCGATTTCCAGGTGATAGGCAGACGTTTCCGGATTGTTCACCGAGCCGCCCGCTAAAAATGCACCGCGCAAATAGCTGCGTATACAGCACTCTTTACTTTTAATCTCTTCATTGATGGCGTTTGTGATGATGCCGTCCTTGATGATATTGAGATCTGTAAGCATTTTATGTGCATCTTTCTTCACTCTGCTTATATAGACATTGTTCTTTTTCAGCTTCATCTTTCTTCGTACGAGAAGTTCGATATCAACGCCGTACAGATTTTTTATCAAAGAGAAGATTCTTCGGGCGATCGCCGCATTTTCAGTTTGAACGCTGATCACCCACTCGCCGTTAAAAAAGCTTAATGCCCCGTTCATCTTTATGAGTGCGGACAATTCACTCTTTTGACAGCATGTATCGACGTCCACACGCGTAAGTTCATTTTTCATATCTGATGCAAAAGACATTTCATCAATCCTAACTTTGATCTTTGTTCAAACGATATTGCAATGTACTGATTTCCGTCAGTGCAATATCATAAATAATTTCTGCAATGACATCATTGTTGTGTCTGACTGCACCGTCTTTATCGACACTGACCAGGTTGTCCCGTGTCAGTATGGAGACACCCATTTCATCCAGCTGATCTTTATCACTTGTAACGACAGTCATGCCGTTCTCCTGATAATAGTCGGATATATCCGATGTGATATTCTTTTCATTCTGGACGATGTACTCAAATACATTCTTTCCAATATGTTTATTGATCGCTTTTAAATGATCTGCTGCGGTGTAGCCGATTGTTTCACCGACTTGTGTCATTATATTGGATATATATACTTTCGTTCCCCGGGAATGGATGAGCGCTTCCCTCATGCCTGAGGGCAGAAGGTTCGGGATGATACTCGTATACAGACTGCCTGGCCCAAGCACTACGATATCCGCTTCTTCAATCGCCTCAATCGCTTCCGGTGTGGCGATTGTATCTTTCGGTAATAAGAATACTTCAGAAATCTGCTGCTGCACTTTAGGTATATAACTCTCACCGATGATGATCGAGTCATCATGCATGCGGGCAGCGAGCTTCGGACTGATATTTGTCGACGGGATGACTGTCCCCCGGACGTTCAGAATATCACTCAGTTCCTCGACGGCCAGGGCGAAGTCGCCTGTCATGTCATACATTGCCGCAAGCATCAGGTTTCCAAGTGAATGTCCGCTGATTTCATTCTTTTTAAACCTGTACTTAAACAGGCTTTCAAGTTTCGATTCCATGTCGGACAAGGCAGACATCACGTTTCTGATATCTCCCGGTGCCGGCATATCGATCTGATCACGGATGATTCCTGTAGAGCCGCCGTCATCCGCAACTGAGACTATCGCAGAGATTTCCACCGGATACTGTTTTAAACCACGTGCCAATACGCTGAGTCCGGTGCCGCCGCCGATTATCGTCACTCTAACTTTCTTCATGTTTGACGCCTTCTATATAAGCATCGCGGTGCTTTGCTTTTATTTTGAAATCAAAATAATCGGTCAGATCTCTGCTCAGACGTTCTGCCAGCGCTACAGAACGGTGCTGTCCCCCTGTACATCCTATACCGATGACCAGCTGGGATTTTCCCTCTCTCAAATAGTGCGGCAGAAGGAATCGCATCATGTCCAACAGTTTAGTGTAAAAGATATTCGTTTCCTTGGATCTCATCACATAGTCATATACCGGCTGGTCGAGCCCGGTGAATGGCTGAAGTTCACTGATGTAATGCGGATTCGGCAGGAATCTCACATCAAATAAAAGATCCGAATCTATCGGCACCCCGTGCTTGAAGCCGAAGCTCAGCACATTGACATGAAATCCACTCTCTCCGTCTCCGGTGATTTCTTCAAACATTTTGGAACGCAGTTCTTTCGGCTTGAGCTCTGTCGTATCGATTAGAACATCCGCTCTGTATTTCAGTTCCTCAAGCAGCGCCCTTTCCTTTTTAATTGCCTGAAGCACGTTCATGCCGTGATCCAGAGGATGTGAGCGTCTCGTTTCTTTATAACGTGCGACCAGCTTTTCGTCCGTCGTATCCAAAAAGATGATTTTAAGTTCTATATTGTCGTTGTCAATGATTTTTTCCAGTTCCGATACGAGCGTATCGAACAGTTCTTTGCCTCTTAAATCAATGCCGAGTCCGACATTGTCCATTCTGCCATCCGTTGTTTCCATCAAGTCTGCTATTTTGGGTATCAGTATCGGCGGTAAATTATCGATACAGAAAATATCCATATCCTCCAGCGCTTCCAGGGCGACTGATTTACCTGCGCCGCTCATACCCGTTAGAATGATCAAATTCTTCAATGGCTCCACATCCCGTTTATATTATTAACTTTATTTTACATCATAAATGGGTCGAACTAAAGTTAATGCCAATATATCATAATACCAAAATTGATTACTTTTTACAATGTCTAAAGCACGTCCGATGCACATTCGCTGTCATCCGGCGCACATAAAAAGAAGACAAAACATAAAAATTTTGTCTTCTTTCATCAATTAGTCGCCTAGTGTTTCAATATATTTCTGTGCGTTTTCAGCTGCGATACTGCCGTCACCTGTTGCTGTAACGATCTGACGCAGTGTTTTATCGATAACGTCGCCCGCTGCAAATATGCCAGGTACGCTCGTTTCCATTTCTCTGTTTGTCTCAACATAGTTCAGTTCGTTCAGGATGCCGAGATTTTTGAAAGGCTTTGTCAGAGGCAGCATGCCGATATATACGAAAACGCCGTCTGTATCAAAGTCGTATGTGTTACCCGTGTTCTTATCTAAAAGCGTCACACTGCCGACTTTACCTTCACCATTGATGGACTGCAGCTCTGTATCCCAGATGAATTCGATTTTTTCATTTTTGAATGCACGTTCCTGAAGTATTTTCTGAGCACGAAGTTCAGCACGTCTGTGGACGATTGTCACTTTGCTTGCGAATTTCGTCAGGTAGACACCTTCTTCTACAGCAGAGTCCCCGCCGCCGATAACGACAAGTTCACGTTCTTTGAAGAATGCACCGTCACATACTGCACAGTAGCTTACGCCGCGTCCGGTAAGGAGGTCTTCACCGGGGACACCGATTTTTTTATATTCCGCACCCGTCGCAATAATGACTGTTTTAGTTTTAAATTCTTCAGAAGACGTTTTGAGAAGCTTGTAACTCCCGTGGTCTTCAACGGACTGGAGATCGCCGTATTTATATTCCGCTCCAAATTTCTGAGCGTGCCCGAACATCTTCGATGACAGATCCGGTCCTGTTATGAAATCAAAGCCCGGGAAGTTTTCAACATCTTCTGTGTTCGCCATCTGTCCGCCGGGAACGCCTCTTTCAAGCATGACTGTTTTTAAATTCGCTCTTGATGCATAGACCGCAGCAGTCATCCCTGCCGGTCCCGCACCCACTATTACTACATCATATATATTTTCTTCCGCCATTACACTTCTCCTAACATTTAACTATTAATTATATGCTCTTCCTAAATCACATCACTAATATTATAAGCGTTAATAATTCTCTTTACATCAAATTTGCTTAATGATATCAATGGCCTTATTCAGACGGTAAGATGTGATTTCAAATTGCTCGGTCATTGCCTTTTTCGTTATTTTTCTGCCTTTTGGATGTAAATACAATGTCGCTGCCGCGAGAGATGAAACATCTTCATACTCTTTGATTTTTTCATACAGCAGATGGAATGTATCGATCCATTGCAGACGGTCTTCTTCACTCTCGTATCCGACCGCCCTCATGATTTCAAGGCCGTTATGCATTTTACCCAGCCTGACCAGTTTAACACCCTGGAACAGAAATGTAACATATAATTTTTCGTAATCGTCCAGCTGTTCAATCGTATCCCATACCGGGTGGCCGAGCACCGCATCTTTCGGTTTGACCAGATTAATCTTATAAAGGCCGAGGAGACGCATATGAACATCATCGTCATGCAGATACACTTGCGCGATATCCGATATTGCATCAGCGGCTTCCTGCTTTTTCCACGGACTGTACATTTCATTTACCATATGGAAATTCTGCATTTTCTCCCAGAACATTTCCGCTTCGGAACTATTTCCAATGTGGTAGCTTGCGTGGCTTAAGGCATGCAGCAGCTGGAAACTGATAAACTGCTGGTTTTTATATAACGGGAACAATAACTCATATGATCTGCTGTATTGTTTGAGGAAATTCAGTACGAGGCCGACCTTGAATCTGGAGTCGTCATCCAGAGGCTCGACAACTTCCAGCTTTTTCAAATATGACTCATACTTGGACTGCTGCCCTGTGTGGTAGTAAAGCAGCGTCAGATGACTTAAAGCGTGCATATCGGTTTTATTTTCCTTAAGCAGCATATCCAAAATTTCGTAAGCCTCATCAAACTTGTTTAAAAATAAATACGCCATCGCTTTTAAGTTTCTGAACGTTCTTTCTTCCTGCAGACTGACCGGTAACATCGATAAATATTCAAGTGCTTCATCTATGCGTGCATTCATGAACAGATGCTGGAATATGTGATGGCTGACGAACCGCTCGGATTCTTTTTCGACTTCATCTTCATCCTCGATCGACAGATCGAACATTTTTTCCAGCTCTTCATCATATCCCGCTTCCGGAAAATGCTTCGCATACTCTACTCCAAATAAAAAAGATTTGTTCGGATCGTTTGTTATGACAAACAATTGGCTGAGTATAAAATAAAATTCAGCATCATATTGATGCTGAATGAATTTATTGATCAGTAAATATTCAGCTTCAGCCTGCCGTCCGTTTTCAGCTAGTAAATACACATATTGTGACAAATAAGCTAAATTATTATCATCTATATCATATGCTCTTTCAAAGCTTTTAAGAGCATCTCTCTTCTTTTTCTGCTCTATTCTCTTTAATCCCTGATTGAAGTAAAATGAACCACTTTGATTGAAGGGTATAACTTTTCTTTCAGACATTTTACCTGCTCCTTATCACAAGTGGATTCCCATGACAGCTTGAATTATCCGGAATATCCTTGGACACGACAGCGCCGGCCCCGACAGTCACGTTGCTGCCGATTGTAACGCCGGGCAGTATTGTGACGTTGGCGCCGATCATCGTATCTTCCCCGATATGAACGTCTCCAAGCCTGTATTCATCAACTAAATACTCATGGGTCAATATTACAGTATTATAACCGATTATGCTGTTCTTTCCAATGTGTATCTTTTCCGGATGCATGAGGTCCGGCATCGCTTTGTAGGCAAAAGATACTTTATCCTCCAATTTCATCTTCAAAAACTTGCGGTACAAAAAGTGCTTCATTTTTGTCGACGGTGAAAAACGGCCGATTTCTATAAAAATAAAGTTCCTGGCAACTTTGAAAACCGAAACCGTCCTGTATAGATTCCACAATGGATTATACTTTCCAACTCTGTACCGGGTCGTATTTCTCATGATCATTTCTTCCTTTTGTGTTTCTTATTTACGGGTCTGCCTTTTGTTTTCGACTGCTTTTTCTGTCGTTTGTTATCCGGGTCATAGACACCGTCCACATTGCCGTATTTCGGCAGATTGTATTTTTTGCTGCGGTAGATCCATATCGCAATCGCAACAACCACCGTGATGATCGATATGACCTGTGCCGTTCTGAGCACGTCACCGATCATCAGGCTGTCAGTACGCATGCCCTCGATAAAGAACCTGCCGATTGAGTAATAGATCAGATAAAGCAGCATCGTCTGGCCAATTTTAAGTTTTGGTCTGAGCAGTATGAGAATGATGAATCCGATGATATTCCATACCGACTCGTACAGAAATGTCGGATGATAATAAGCCCCGTCTATGTACATCTGATTGATGATGAATTCAGGCAGCATGAGGGATTCAAGAAAGTTTCTCGTCACTTCGCCGCCATGGGCTTCCTGGTTCATGAAGTTGCCCCATCTGCCGATTGCCTGCCCTAAAATCAGACTGGGTATTGCGATATCGGCGACCTGGAAGAAACTCAGGTTCTTATTATAACAGTAGACGAGTCCCGCAAGAATACCGCCGATGATGCCGCCGTGGATGGCCATGCCACCCTCGTTGACCATTATGATCGAAATCGGATCCTGCAGATAGTAATCCAGGTTGAAGAATACATAGTACAGTCTTGCACCGATCAGCGAGAATAATATGATATAGAACATCAAGTCGATGAACATGCCTTCCGGCATTTTCTTTTTATCCGCTTCCCTGTTGGCAATCAAAAAACCGATCAGCATCCCGGCTGCGATGATGACACCGTACCATCTGAGGTCGATGGGACCGAGGGATACGATCACCGGGTCGAGCGGTTGTATATTAAAGATCATTGTCCATTCCTCCGTTGACTTTGATTTGCTTGTTCAGGCGGTCATTGAATTCTACAGCTGCATCATATCCCATATTCTGAAGACGGTAATTCATCGCAGCAACTTCTATGATACCCGCCAGGCTCCGGCCCGGACGGATCGGAATCGTTCTTTTTTCTATTTCGGAATTCAATATGGTGATTTTTGTGCGGTCGAAACCCACTCTATCATATGCCTTGCCTTTTTCCCATGTCTCAAGATTGACATTCAGCATAATGCGTTTCTCGGCCAGAATACAGCCTGCACCGAACAGCGTCATGACGTTTATAATGCCGAGCCCCCTGATTTCAAGGAGGTTCTCAATCAGTTTCGGTGCACTGCCCATCAGGACATTGTCCGTCACCTCTTTAATTTCCACATTATCATCGGCAACAAGACGGTGCCCGTTTTTAACGAGTTCGAGCGCGGTTTCACTCTTGCCGACACCGCTCTCACCGGTGATGAGCACACCGATACCGTACACATCCACCAGTACGCCGTGCATATTCGTTTCCGGTGCCAGTGCTTTTTCCAGATAGCTCGACAGCCTCGAATAGAATGTCGTCGTGTTTGCATCTGTAACCAGCAGCGGGGTTTTACTCGAGTTGCACGCTTCTATCAGCTCAAGAGGCGGATTGATCTGTCTGGCCAGCACTATACATGGTGTTTCTTTACGGCAGAGACGGTTGGAACGGTCCTCCCGCTCTTTTTCTGTCAGCATTCTTTCAAAAAAAGATATTTCCGTCATTCCGAGTATTTGGACTCTGTCCGAGGAATAATGAGAAAAATACCCTCCGATTTCCAATGCCGGACGCGAAATGTCATAGTTCTTTATTTCATTCGTCAGCCCTTCATTACCGGCGACGACTTTCAATGTAAATTGATCTACGAGCTCATGTACGGTTAACACCCAATCACCTCTTGAATTCTCTTGTTTATAATAAATTGACTTCTTCTCCATTATAACAAAAAAAAGACCGGCATCCGCCAGTCTTTTATACAAACAGTTAACTTCTATGCAAAGTTACACTGCCGAACTTCGTACTTACTTCTATAAACAGTCCGGGCTCTTCCGTATCGTTGACGAGCATCAGTTCTTTCAGGCCGAAGTCCTGATGTTTCATGAATCTTGCATCCACTTCCGGCGGATAATTCAATTGTCCGACTACGGTAGACAGTCTGCCTTCGAGCGCGCGGCCCTGCGGGATGCTCAGGTTGACGCTGCCCATGTTGGTGTTGATCGTTGCCGACTCGGTCGTATTCTGAAGTGTCAGATTCACCGAACCGTTCGCAGAAACGGTAATATCTTTCGCATTGAACTGATCGGTGTTGATCGTCCCGACCATCGATACGAGTTCGACATTGCCGTACGCACCCTGTTCCACTGTAATATTACCGCGTGAGGTACGCACATATGCCTGATCTGTTACCGTCTCTTCCAGGTTTACATCACCGTTCAACAGGTCGATGGTCAGATCCTTGACTTCCTGTTTTTTTAAAGTGACATCGCCATTCGAGCCTGAAATGATCATGCGTTTGATCGTCTCAGGATTCAAGTTCAATTCCACATTGACTTTGGCCGCCCGGATATCCGAAACGATGATCAGTTCCCCATTTTTGACTTCGCAGATGATGTCCTTGAAGTAATTTCTTTTTTTATCCAGCTTTCTGTAGAAAGGGGTCACTTCAAATTTAGCTGTCTGGACACGGTCCGTCGGAACAATGTTGACGTTACCGTTCGTGATATCGATTGAAATTGAGGAATATTCTTCATCAATCGTTTCAATCAGACGGTTTTTTGCGCCGCCAGCAAACATCGAGTCGAAATTGGTCGTCTTGACCGAATCGAAAGCTTTTTCCACCGATTTAAACAACTGGGATGCCTGCTGGCTGCTGTCGAATTTCGTTCTGACATCTTTGTAGGTTTTGTTTGCTCTTTCATTGACGTCTTTATATTTTTCGTTGATTTTGTCAGAGTTGACATATTTATTGACTTCACCCATGAACTGCTTGTATAAATCGTTGAACATGCCGCCGTTCCAGTATTCTTCATTGTCTGTTTCGTTATCTTTCCTGTGATTAGCGCCGGACGCTTCATTGGATGCGGACTGGCTGTCGTCTTCTTTTTTATCCATCGTTTCCATAAGGCGAATAGCTTCTTCGGAAGTGATCTTGCCTTCTTCCAGCATCTTCAAAATACGTTCTTTACTGTCCATGATTAGCCCCCTGATGGTTTCTATTCAACCATTTTTTTAAATGATAACCCGTATGGCTTTCCGGTTCATTAATGACATCTTTTATTGTACCATCAACAACAATTGTTCCGCCACCGACACCACCTTCAGGCCCCAGGTCGACAATATTGTCGGCAACTTTGATGACATCCAGATTGTGTTCGATAATGATGACGGTATCACCATTGTCCACCAGTCTCTGCAGCACTTTGATCAGTCTGCCTATATCTTCGGAGTGCAGACCAGTCGTCGGTTCGTCCAGTATATATAATGAACGGCCGTTTGAACGCTTGTGCAGTTCAGAAGCCAGTTTGACCCGCTGTGCTTCACCGCCCGACAGTGTCGTTGCCGGCTGGCCGAGCTTCACATAACCCAGACCGACATCCACGAGCGTTTTTATTTTCCTTTTGACCTTCGGCAGGTTTTCAAAGAAGTAGAACGCCTCTTCCACTGTCATCGCCAATACATCTGCGATGCTTTTATCTTTATATTTCACTTCGAGTGTCTCACGGTTATAACGTTTGCCGTCACATACTTCACACGGTACGAAGACATCCGGCAGGAAGTGCATCTCTATTTTGATGATGCCGTCGCCCCGGCATGCTTCACAGCGGCCGCCTTTGACGTTGAAGCTGAAACGACCTTTATTGTAACCGCGGACCTTTGCTTCATTTGTCTGTGCGAAAACATCCCTTATATCATCAAACACACCCGTATACGTCGCCGAGTTACTGCGCGGCGTACGGCCGATCGGCGACTGGTCGATATCGATGATCTTCTCGAGTTCATCGGCAATTTCCATGCTGTCGTGTTCACCCGGAATCTGTTTGGATTTATACAGTCTCGTGTGCAGCGCCTTATAAATGATTTCATTGACGAGTGTACTTTTTCCTGACCCTGATACACCGGTCACCACATTCAGCACCGACATCGGTATTTTGACATCAATGTCTTTTAAGTTGTTTGCGCGTGCACCTTTCACTTCAATCATTCTGTCCGGATTGATCTCACGGTAATTTTCAGGCAGCGGGATCTGGCGCTTGCCGCTTAAATAAAGGCCCGTAATTGAATGATCATTCTTCTTCACTTCATCCGGCGTTCCTGCCGCCATGATCTCCCCGCCGTGTTCGCCTGCGCCGGGCCCGATATCAATCAGATAGTCGCTCGCAAGCATCGTATCTTCATCGTGTTCGACGACGATCAGCGTATTGCCGAGGTCGCGCATATCTTTCAGCGTATTGATCAGACGCTCGTTGTCTCTCTGATGCAGACCGATTGACGGCTCATCCAGTATATAGAGGACGCCGCTCAGTCTGGAACCGATCTGTGTTGCCAGGCGGATCCGCTGCGCTTCACCGCCGGATAATGTACCGCTTCTTCTGTTCAGCGTTAAGTAATCCAGACCGACGTTGCGTAAAAACATCAGACGTTCATTGATCTCTTTTAAGATTGGTGCCGCAATGGTCCGATTCTTTTCAGAAAGTTCCAGCGCATTGAAAAATTCAAGCGCATCGCCGACCGGCTGATCGACACTGTGTCCGATATGGCGGTTGTCCACTTTAACCGACAATGCTTCTTCATTCAGACGGTAGCCGTGGCATGTCTCACATGTCGTCTCCCGCATATAGCGGCTCATGACTTCCCGTGTATATTCAGAAGGGCTGTCTCTGTATCTGCGTTCAATATTGTTGATGACACCTTCAAATGGCATTTCCCTCGTTCTTGCCGTGCCGTTTTCCTGCTTGAATCGGTACGTCAAAACCTCTCTGCCGGAGCCGTAAAGAACAATTTTCTGTTCCTTGTCGCTCAAATCTTTGAAAGGCTTATTCATATCTATATTGAAATGCTCGCACGTCTGCTTTAACAGCTGCGGATAATAGCCGGATGAAATGGGCTCCCAGGGAACGAGCGCCCCTTCTTTAAGCGTCAATGTGTCATCCGGAATGACGAGCTTTTTATTGACCGCCATTTTCATGCCGAGACCGTCGCAGTCCTTACATGCCCCGTACGGTGCGTTGAATGAAAATAATCTCGGTTCCATTTCGGCGATGGTAAAACCGCAGATCGGACATGCATAGTTTTCAGAGAAAAACAGATCTTCTCCGTCAATGACATTGACGGTAATATTGCCTTCCCCCTTAACAAGCGCCGTCTGGAGCGAATCGCCGAGCCTTGCTTCTATGCCGTCACGGACCACCAGGCGGTCAACGACGACATCGATATTATGTTTTTTATTTTTACTGAGCTCCGGTACTTCTTCGACATCATATACTTCACCATCGATGACCACTCTCGCAAAACCTTCTTTGCCGAGTGATTCGAGCAGTTTCTTATGCTGGCCTTTACGCCCGTGAATGATCGGTGCGTACACCTGGATTTTTGAGCGCTCCGGCAGTCCCATCACTTTGTCCACCATTTCCTGGACAGTCTGGGAAGTGATTTCGACACCGTGATTTGGACAGTACGGTGTGCCTGCCCTTGCAAATAAAAGTCTCAAGTAATCATAGATTTCAGTAATCGTCGACACGGTCGAGCGCGGGTTATTGCTCGTCGTTTTCTGATCGATGGCGATGGCAGGGGAAAGCCCTTCGATTGAATCCACGTCCGGCTTTTCCATCTGACCTAAAAATTGTCGTGCATACGCGCTTAAAGATTCCACGTAACGTCTCTGACCTTCAGCATAGATGGTATCAAACGCCAGGGAGGATTTCCCCGATCCGGACAGGCCGGTCATGACGATCAGCTGGTCGCGCGGGATGTCGAGATTCACACCTTTTAAGTTATGCTGCCTTGCGCCTTTAATGCTTATATTTTTATTCTTCATTTAGATTCACCCTTCTGCCTGCAGTTCAAACAGCGCATCTCTCAGCTCGGATGCCGTTTCGAAGTCCAGATCTTTTGCTGCCTGCTTCATATCCTGTTCAAGCTGTTCGATCGTTTTCTCTCTTTCTTTCTTCGTCATTTTCTTCTTCTTGTTCTTCGATTTCTCTCTGTCTTCCTTAATATCAACTTCAGCACTGATTGAATCTCTCACTGCTTTTTTGATCGTCGTCGGAGTAATGTCGTACTTCTCGTTGAATGCCATCTGGATTTTACGGCGTCTTTCCGTTTCATCCAGTGCATATTGCATCGAATCGGTAATTTTATCTGCATACATGATGACCCGGCCTTCACTGTTTCTTGCTGCACGTCCGATCGTCTGAATGAGTGAACGGTTCGACCTGAGGAAACCTTCCTTATCGGCATCCAAAATCGCAACCAGTGATACTTCAGGTATATCCAGTCCTTCACGCAGCAGGTTTATGCCCACAAGGACATCATAAGTGCCCATTCTTAGCTCACGTATGATTTCAATACGCTCCAGCGTCTTCACTTCAGAATGCAGATACTGGACCTTTACACCGGACTCTTTTAAGTAGGTAGTCAGATCTTCAGACATCTTTTTCGTCAGCGTGGTAATCAATACTCTTTCGTTACGTTCACTTCTCTTAACGATTTCCTCAAGCAGGTCGTCAATCTGATGCTCGCTCGGCCGTACATCGATTGGCGGATCCAGCAGACCTGTCGGTCTGATGATCTGTTCGACCATTTTTTCTGTATGTTCGAGTTCATATGGACCCGGTGTCGCCGATACATAGAGCAGCTGACTCGCCTTGGATTCAAATTCGCTGAACTGGAGCGGTCTGTTGTCTAGGGCGCTCGGCAGTCTGAAACCGTGGTCGACAAGTACCTGTTTACGCGCCTGGTCCCCGTTATACATCCCTCTGACCTGCGGCAGCGTCACATGGGATTCATCAATCATGATGAGAAAATCATCGAAATAATCCATCAGTGTGTACGGTGTCGAACCCATCGGCCGAAGCGTCAGATGCACCGAATAGTTCTCAATGCCCGAACAAAAGCCCATTTCCCTCATCATTTCGAGGTCATAGTTCGTCCGCTGTTCCAGTCTTTGTGCTTCAAGCAGTTTATTGTCATTGCGCAGCACTTCAAGACGTTCTTCCAGTTCTTTTTCAATCCGTTCGATTGCTACGCGCATCTTCTCTTCACGCGTAACGAAGTGGGATGCCGGGAAGATTGCAAAGTGTTCCCTCTCATGGAGCACTTCACCCGTCAAATAATTGATTTCTCTTACACGGTCGATTTCATCGCCGAAAAACTCGACCCGGATACACTGCTCGTCACGGGATGCCGGGAATACTTCCACAATGTCCCCGCGGACACGGAATGTACCGCGCTGGAAATCTATGTCGTTTCTGGAATACTGGATATCGACAAGCTTCCTTAAAAATTCATTGCGGTCCATCTGCATGCCGACACGCACACTTACCACCATATCGCGGTATTCATCCGGGTTACCGAGACCATAAATACAGCTCACAGACGCGATGATGATGACATCATCCCGCTCGAATAAAGAACTTGTGGCACTGTGCCTAAGTTTATCAATTTCATCGTTGATCGAAGCATCTTTTTCAATAAAGGTATCGGTTTGCGGCACGTATGCCTCAGGCTGGTAATAATCATAATAACTTACGAAATACTCTACCCTGTTATTCGGAAAAAATTCTTTAAATTCACCATAAAGCTGTCCTGCCAATGTTTTGTTGTGAGCGATGATCAAAGTGGGCTTGCCCACTTTTTGAATGACCTGGCTCATCGTATATGTTTTACCGGTCCCCGTCGCACCGAGCAGTGTCTGGTGCCGCTGGCCGGATTCAATCTGTTCAGTCAGTTCCTCAATGGCTTTCGGCTGGTCGCCGGCCGGTTCAAAGTTGGAAACTAATTCAAATTTAGCCATAAATACGCCTCCGTATATTATTCATGTATCTTATTTTAACAAAAAAAGAGCAGTGACGACAAACATTTGTTCGGTCATTTCTACTCTTCTTCAACTTGATCTATATTGTATAATTCCACCAGGATGTATCCGATAACCAGAGAGATTGCATCCAGATATATCACCCATTCCGAGTTATAGAACCCTCTGTATATCGACACGCCGTATAATATAAAGGTAAGTATTACAGCAACGTATTTGTTTCGTGTCAATCTGGCAAAGACAACCACTGTTACTGCCGGAACAACCAAGGCCATCATCAACCAGTACAAATCCATAGCTTATAACTCCTTATTAATGATTGATTCCGTAATATCCATCAGTTCGGTTTTGGGAATAAAGGGCTCCTTCAGCATTTCGGTTAAAATATTGTGCATGAAATCCTGTACACATGCGAGATGCGAGTACTGCTTTATCGTAATCAATGAATTCTCATACATTTCAAAGAACAGTTTCTCAGGGTTACGCTTTTGTATTTCACCGAATGATTCATACAGCAGGTCCACTTTATCCGCAACGGAAAGAATCTGGCCTTCTATAGAATCATCCTTGCCCTCTTTCAGGCGCCTCTTATACTCCTTATGATATTTATCAGGAAACTCTTCTTCTATAAACTTGACCGTCATCGTCTCTTCGACTTCACGGAATAAAGTGTTCAGTTCACTTGAAGCGTATTTTACAGGTGTCTTGATGTCCCCTGTGAATATTTCAGGATAGTCATGGTTCAATGCTTTTTCATATAGGCTTTTCCAGTCGATATCCGTGCCGTCATGCTCTTCTACCGTGCCGAAATACTGCGCGATTTTAGTCACTTTGAAAGAGTGTGCTGCAACATTATGTTCCTGATATTTAAACTTGCCCGGACAGCGTATCAACTTTTCCAAATCATTCAAGCTTTTAAAATACTGATGTACACCCATCTCAGGATGCCTCCTTAACATAATTGATATAGTTGGTTACCAGTTCCGGTGACACTTCACCGATATAAGCTCTGATGACTTCGCCGTCGCTGTCGACAAAAAATGTCGTCGGCATCAGCTGAATCTTATAGTCATCCAGTGCCTGATCTTCATTTTCAAATTCAAAAACCGGATATTCCACTTCATACTCTTCTAAAAACTGATCCCTGTTTTCCCTGCTGTCACTTATGTTGACACCGATGATATCTATCGGCTCATCCAGATGTTCCTGATGATATTCGTTAAGCGCCGGGGTTTCACGTTTACATGGTTCACACCACGAAGCGAAAAAGTTCACTACCGTGACCTCGTTATTAACTATAATATCATTAAATGTTTCATTTGCATTCATTACCTCTGTGAGACTGCTTTCTGAAACATTCTCGCCGACGGCATGGTGATTGTCCCTGCCTTCAGTCGACTGCAGAGTCTGGAGCGCCTGCTCTTCAAACTGATCATCCGAGTAATTCAGCACCGCGCCGATCGCCGCACCGATCAGGAGTGAAGCGGCCGCAATTGCCAATAATATCAGCACACGTTTTTTAGTCATTTTTTCAACTTCCTCAGTATAGTTATTGCCGTTATTTTAACACAACATTACCGGACAGGCATGGATGGTTCTTGAAATTTTTAAGACAATAAAAAAGAACCGGGACTGATGTCCCGGTCCGATTCAACTGATAAATCTTAATGGATGAAGTTGTGGTTTGCTGCCTGTGCAGCAGAAAGTGTTCTGAATGTTTTTCCGCCGAGGCCGCCGTTCCAGTTCATTTCTGAAACCGTGATGGAGCCGTCACCGTTCACGGATTCGACGACAGCAACATGTCCAGCGCCATATGCACCGTTTGTATGTGCATGGGACTGCATGATTGCACCGACTGAAGGTGAGTTATTGACGGAAAGACCCTGTGCACTCGCCTGGCTAGCCCAGTTTTTAGCATCTCCCCAACTGCCGCTTACAGCTTTGCCGAGTTCAGCACGACGTTCGAATGCATACCATGTGCACTCGCCGCCCGGATAGAAGTTAGAGCCGCTTGAAAAAGATGGTGCAGCTGCTGCAGGTGTTTCAACCACTGCAGGCGCCTGTGGTTCATATGATGATTGTGACACTGCAGGTGCTGATACTTCCTGTACTGCCGGAGCTTCGCTCACTGCAGGTGCCTGGGAAGCTGCAGGTGCCTGGTATGAATTTGTGCCTTCTCCATTTGTATACTGGCTGCCGTCCGTGTCGCCATAATACCAAGAGTAAGAATAGTTGTCTCCGTTTGATTCATAGTTGTATGTATAGTCATGATTCTGTTGTACCTCTGCCGGTACGTATTCATTTGCTGATATATTTGTTGAAGCAATTCCTGTTAATGTTGTAACAGTTGCTATGGATACAAGTGTCTTCTTCATAATAAAATTTCCTCCTAGAAAATATATAACAAGTGAATATTATGTACGGTAACTGATGGGCCGTACCTACCTTGTTAAATCTATGTCTAGTAATATAGCACAGAAATTTTCCTCTGTGTGCAATGTAAAGGAATTGTAAAATAAACGAAATTTAAAAGGTGTCAATGTAATATAAGGCATGTTATATTACATTTCAAATCATTGTCATATCAATGTTAAATAAGATTCCACCACATTTTTATCTCATGAATATTACAAAGAAATTTATTGATGTAATTTTGATGTCACTTTAATTTTTGCAGTTATCGACCGCCGATTGATGAGCACAGCCGATTATTTCATGCAGTTTCATCAGCGTGAAATGTTAACTATCCAGTTATATTTGTGTGGTCATGTTAAGTGGTTATGAAATCGATGAGATTGCGTCGTCCTTTTTTTGACTCGATCAGATTTATTTCATATTCATACGTAAGAGGTGAGGGGGGGTTGCTCACTTGTGGTCTTTTCCATACCTGAATGAGCAGATTTACAGATTTGCTGCTCACTTACCGTCTCTTTCACGTCCAAGTGAACAGCAACGTAAGACCACCGCCACATAAAACCAAAAAGAGACACCTTAAAAGATGCCTCCCATAAAATTTATATATTCTCTCTTAAATATGCTTCGATAAACGGATTCAAATCGCCGTCCATCACTTTACTTGTATTGCCGACCTCGTAATTTGTACGGTGGTCTTTGATCATTGAATACGGGTGGAAAACGTATGAACGGATCTGGGAACCCCAGCCGATTTCTTTCTGTTCTCCTTTTACCGCATCGATTTCAGCCTGCTGCTTATCCAGTTCTTTCTGATAAAGCTTGGATTTCAGCATCTTCATCGCCTGTTCACGGTTTTTAATCTGTGAACGTTCATTTTGACATGTGACGACGATACCTGTGTCATGATGTGTAATCCGCACGGCAGAATCTGAGGTGTTGACATGCTGTCCGCCGGCGCCGCTGGAGCGGTATGTGTCGACATTGATGTCTTCACTTTTTACTTCGATTGAAATATCATCGTTATCGAACTGGGGGGTCACTTCACATGACACGAACGATGTGTGTCTGCGCCCGGATGAATCGAATGGTGAAATCCTCACCAGGCGATGGACACCCTTCTCAGCCTTCAACAGTCCATATGCGTTCGGGCCTTTTATTGACAGTGTGACGCTCTTAACACCGGCCTCATCGCCAGCCTGGTAATCCATCGTCTCAACTTTGAAGTCCTGCTGTTCAGCATATCTGTTGTACATTCTGAGCAGCATCTCCGCCCAGTCCTGACTTTCCGTACCGCCAGCCCCGGGATGGAGTTCAAGCACGGCATCCAGGTAATCGTGCTCATCGCTCAGCAGAATGTTCAGTTCGTATTCATCAAACTTCTCTTCCGCTTCTTTGACATTCTCATCAATCATTTCATGCATATCTTCATCGTCTTCTTCTTTCAGCAATTCAAGAGATACTTCAATATCATCTATTGAATCCCGAAGCTCATTAAAACCGTCGACGATTTTCTTTATATGATTGTTGCTGTCGATTACTTTTTGCGCCTCTTCCGGATCATTCCAGAACTCAGGCTGCACCATCTTGTCTTCATTTTCATGAATCTGGGTTTCCATCTCTTCTAAGTCAAAGAGACCCCCTGAAGTCTTTTAGTTTTTCTTTCTTAGCTTCTATAAAGTTCTTGATATCTGATAGTTCCATTGCATCGTACTCCTTTAGCTGCCATGACAGTTTTTATATTTTTTCCCTGAACCGCAAGGGCAAGGGTCGTTGCGGCCGACTTTCACTTCACGCTTTTTCGGTGCTTTCTTAACTTTAGCCTTGCCGTCTCCTGTATGCATTTCTTTTTTATCTATGACTTGTTCACGCTTCAGCTCTTCATCCGACTTCACTTCTGTCTTCAGAACATACTTGGCTGTGTCGTCCTCGATTGCCACCAGCATGTCTTCAAACATTTGAAGCCCTTCATTCTGATACTCACGGAGCGGGTTGATCTGACCGTAGGAACGGAGATGGATACCGGTACGAAGCTGGTCCATGCTGTCGATATGCTCGACCCATTTTTTATCCATCGTCCGGAGCATCATCATACGTTCGAACAGACGCATTTTCTCTTCTCCGAGTTTCTCTTCTTTCAGCTCAAGTTCCTTGTTCACTTTTTCCATCAATATTTCAAAGATTTCTTCTGATTCTCTGTGCTCGATTTCCTCAACCGTCACTTCACCTTCACGGAAATAAAGATCATTGGTTGTAATGATGAACTGGTCATAATCAATATGCTCGGCATCATCAATGTTATAAAATTCGACTGTGCGTTCAACCGAAGATTCAATCATGCCCATCAGCTGATCACGCACATCTTCATTATCTATGATGTCATTACGTTCCTGATAGATGATTTCCCTCTGGCGTCTGAGTACATCATCATATTGCAACAGTCGTTTACGCGCATCAAAGTTATTACCTTCCACACGTTTCTGTGATGATTCAACCGCTCTTGAAATCATTTTCGATGTCAGTTCTTCCCCGGACATGCCGAACCGGTTCATCGTACTTTGAATACGCTCCGACCCGAAACGTTTCATCAGATCATCTTCGAGCGACAGATAGAATGTACTGATACCGACATCCCCCTGACGCCCGGCACGTCCGCGGAGCTGATCGTCAATACGGCGGGATTCGTGTCTTTCTGTACCGATGACGGCAAGACCGCCCGCTTCTTTGACGCCTTCCCCGAGTTTAATGTCCGTACCGCGGCCGGCCATGTTCGTCGCGATTGTCACCGCGCCTTTTTTACCGGCATTCTGGATAATCTCTGCTTCTCTCTCGTGGTTTTTCGCATTCAGCACGTTATGCCGTATGCCTTTTTTACGAAGAAATTCAGAAATCAGTTCACTCGTTTCAACTGCGACTGTACCAATCAGAATCGGCTGGCCGTTTCTGTGCCTTTCGATGACTTCTTCGATAACCGCCTTGAACTTGAATTCTTTGCTGGAGAAAATCTTGTCTGTCCGGTCTTCACGGGCAATCGGTTCGTTTGTCGGTATTTGAGTCACTTTCATATTGTAAATATTGATGAACTCTTCTTCCTCGGTCTTTGCTGTACCGGTCATACCGGACAACTTTTTAAACTGTCTGAAGAAGTTCTGGAATGTGATGGATGCCATCGTTCTGGATTCATTTTGAATGTCTACACCTTCTTTGGCTTCAATCGCCTGGTGCAGGCCGTCAGAGAACCGGCGGCCTTTCATTGTACGACCCGTAAACTGGTCGACAATGACGACTTTATCTTCCTCGACAACATAATCCACATCTTTCTCCATTGAGTAGTGGGCTTTCAGCGCCTGGTTGATATGATGCAGCAGATTGACATGCTTCACATCGAACAGGTTGTCAATTTTGAACCATTTCTCAGATTTGCCGATACCGTCTTCAGTGAGCTGAATGCCTTTTGTCTTAACATCATATGTGAAGTCATCGTCTATTTTAAGCATTTTAACGAATGCATTCGCCTGAAGGTATTGGGTATTGGACTGATCCGCCTTGCCTGAAATAATTAATGGTGTTCTTGCTTCATCGATTAAGATTGAGTCCACTTCGTCAATGATTGCATAATTCAGTTCACGGAGCACACGGTCTTTTTTGTATGTGACCATGTTATCCCGTAAATAATCGAAGCCCAGTTCGTTGTTTGTCGTATAAGTAACGTCTTGTGCAAATGCTTCCCGTTTCTCTTCACTGTTTTTCTGGTTCAGGTTTAAACCGACAGTAAGTCCGAGAAAGTTATACAGCACAGACATCTCTTCCATCTGGGTTGCGGATAAATATTCGTTCACCGTAATGACATGGACCCCTTTGCCCGTCAATGCATTCAGATATACAGGCATAACCGCGGTCAAAGTCTTACCCTCACCGGTTTTCATTTCCGATATATCACCTTTATGCAGGGAGATACCGCCCATGATCTGGACCAGATACGGTTCCAGACCCAGCGTTCTTCTTGAAGCTTCCCTTGCTACCGCAAAAGCTTCCGGTAACATTTCATCCAGTAATTTGGCTTCTTTTTTATCATCATCTTCAACGTCTTTAAGACGTTCTTTAAATTCATCAGTTTTAGCCTGAAGCTCTGTATCGTTCAGCTCCATCATATCAGATCGATAACTATCAACTTTTTCAGCCTGCTTACGCAAAGACTTTACTTCAAACCGATTGCCATCAAATAATTTATTTAATACGCCCACGATAGCTCTCTCCTCATTCTTTAAACAAGTATTAATACATCACATAATTTTACCACTTTTTCTGTAAAAATAAAAACAGGACGCACAACTTCAGCTTCCGAAGGTTACACGTCCTGCCACTTTTTAAATTTCATTATTATAATTTAATTGTTCAGAATGCTAGTTTGTTTCAATGACTGCATATTTACCGTCTCTGCGCCTGTAGACTATGCTTGTGCTTTCAGTATAACGGTCGTTGAATACGAAGAAATCATGCCCCAGCATGTTCATCTGCAATACCGCCTCTTCAGAATCCATCGGTTTCAATGTGAATTCCTTTGTACGGACGATTTCAATGCCGTCGTCATTTTGTTCTTTCTCTTCGGCTCTTTCATTTTCAATCGCTCTGAACAACTCTATTTCAGGATCTTTTTCTCTGAATTTACGATTGATTTTTGTTTTGTGCTTGCGAATCTGTCTTTCAAGTTTATCTACGATCAGATCCACCGCAGCATACAAATCATCATGGCTTTCTTCTGCGCGTAAAGTAAGATTTTTCATCGGGATGGTTATTTCCACTTTTCCCTTCTTATTGTTGTAAGTCTTAATGTTTACATGCGCATGAGTGTTTAGTGCATCATTGAAATAACGTTCCAATTTGCTGACTTTGTCCTCAATATGCGTTCTGATCGCATCCGTTACTTCAATGTTTTCTCCTCTGATTTCACATCTTATCATGATGCACGCCTCCTTAATTTGCTATTTCGCTTCGTATTTATTATACCATATTCGATCACGCTTTTGAAAACGTTAACACATCGATGTGCGCCGGGTTCCGCTGCATTATAATTTCAGCCGCATGATGAACAGTAATACCTGTAGTATATATATCGTCTACAATCAATATTCGTTTATCCAGTATCTTAACATCCTTCTGTCCTTCCTCAAAAGAAAAAGGATTAACACTTGTCATTCTTTCATATTTCGACAACTCCGACTGCAACTGGACTTTATTCGTTGCAAGAAGTTCAGTATATCGGGTGCCTGAACGCTTCAGCACTTCCGTGATCTGATTGAAACCCCTCTCCCCGAGCCGGTGCTTTGATACCGGAATCGGCACAATCACATCATACTGCCACTCTTTGATATCAATAAAATCCGCCATCACTTCAGCAAGCGCAACATCCCTTACAAATTTATAGCGGTGCATCATCATTTTCACTTCACTGTTATAATCCAGCAGACACCTGATATTCCTGACAGGCGTGAACCGCCGGCTGATAAAAGCACAGTCACTGCAGTCCTCCTCGCCGCCGGCCATAATTTTCAGGCAGCGGCGGCATCTCTCACCGCGCCTCCAATTTGTCAGCTTCAGATGACAGCTTTCACAAACCTTTTTCGGCTTTGAAAACAAGTTCAGCAAATTGAGCTCGACCGTGATTTTCCCGTGACAGTACAAACATATCATACGACCGCACTCTCTTTGTTGAACGCTTTGATCGTCCGTACCGTCTTTTGAATATGATGCGTATTATACAAAGTGATGAAGTGCACACTCCCCGTCGGGTCCTGCGGCTTCCTGCCCACACGGCCGCATATCTGGATCAGTGTATCCGATGGAAAATATTCAGTATGGACCACGATGACATCCAGATTTTCAAACGTCACGCCCCTTTCCAATATGGTCGTCGAGAGCAGTATTTTAATCTCACCCTCCCGCATCCGTTCCACCTTTGAATACCGCGCCTCATCCCCGCTGTACACCGTCTCAGCATCACCGAAATGTTTTAATATCAGAGGATAGGCATCATACATCATTTTTATTTCGGGAAAGAAAACCAGTACTCTTCGATCTGCCGCCGTAATGCCGTCAAGCAGACGCTTCAGTTTTCCATTCAGACGCTTCCGCTGCACTCCCTTATTGACGTTGCCGTAATGGATCACCGGGACCGTCAGATCATGCCCATGATAACGGCGCGCAATGTGATATACATTGCCCTCTCCCACATAGTTCACCATCTTCCTTGTCGGTGTGGCACTCATGATGATGATATTCCCGTCAGCTGTCCCCGCTTTATCTATCGCGCCGAGCAGATGTTTATCATCCGCGAGGGGAAATGCATCATATTCATCGACGATGATACAGTCGAAATGATCATGAAAATTATACAGCTGATGGACGGTGCATACCGTAAAATGATGTTTGAACTTCACTTTGACACCAGCAAACATCAAATCAATCCGGCTTTTTCTGAATGCATCACCGAGTCTCAGATGCACTTCCTTGACCACATCTATTCTCGGACTGACGACGGCCACATTCATACCGTGCTCCCGTGCATATTTGATGCCTTCAAAAATGATTTCCGTCTTTCCCGCACCGGTCACGGCATGGAGCAGCAGGTGCCGGCGCTCCCTGATTGCAGAAACGACTCTTTGTGATGCGTCCTTTTGAATATTGGTCAGCTCGAAATTCAGTTCATAGTCGCACGTTTCACTCTTTCTTCGGGTTTCTGTCGCCCGAAGCGCCGTCATGCTGTCCACACGCCCCAGCCCGATACAGTTCAGACAGTATTTGACAGTCTTATCGTACAGTTCGGAATAAAATTCATAAAACAGTTTCTTATCTTTGTTATGACAGCGGTGGCAGATGCTTTTACTGATATCCACACCCGCTTCCTTATAAACAACTTCTCCATTGGTATTAAAATACATCTTCTTCCCCCATAAAAAAAGACGCAGCGAATAAGCTGCGTCCATTATCATTTAATTTGTGTTTGATTTAATCGACCTCGACATCATATGTCGTATAGCCGAGACCGAGCGCCCCTTCACCGAGATGGGTGCCGATCACAGGCCCGAAATAGCTCAGTGTGAACTTTACATGCGGGTGGAGCGACTCCAGCTCCGCTTTCCATTCACGGCCTTCTTCTTCAGCATTACTGTGAATGATGACTGCTGTAATATTTTTATTCTGGTGATTTTCAATTTCCTGACCGAAAACTTCCTGAACCTTTTTCTTCGCTTTCTTCTTCGTCCGGATCTTTTCGTACGGCACAATCATACCGTCCTCGAAATCAAGAATCGGCTTTACTTTCAGCAGACTGCCGACAAGTGCCTGGGCGTTCGACAGACGTCCGCCCTTTTGAAGGTTCGTCAAAGTGTCCACGATAAAGTAGGCGTTCGTATTTTCCTTCTTCTTCATCTCTTCGACATTTTCAAGAAGCGCTTCAAGTGACATCTTATCTTTGTTCTGTGCGGCATACAGCGCCAGGAATCCCTGCACAAATGCGGCCACCTCACTGTCCACCACATGCACATTGATGCCTTCGACGCTTTCTCCTGCGGATACTGCACTCTGGCATGTACCGCTGATTTTAGATGACAGATGGAAACTGATTACATCTGTATAACCGTCACGGTACAATGATTCCAGCAACAGGATATAATCTCCGATAGACGGCTGGCTTGTGGTTGGCAAAGTATCCATATTCGCCATCTTTTCAAAAAATTCTTCTGTGGTGATGTCCACACTTTCCCTGTATGTTTCCTCTCCCATTACAACACTTAATGGAATGATATATATATCGTACTTTTCTATTAATTCTTCCGATAAATAAGCAGTTGAATCTGCTACGATTGCTGTCTTCATTTAGTATCCTCCATTCAAACCGACACACTCATGAGTATTTTACTAAATCCACTGTATAAAGTCTATGTGTTACTATAATTTTAAGAGGTGATATTTTTGGAACAGAAATATATGAACCATCACACAAAAACAGAAGAGACAGTCATTAACAAATCAAGGTTCATCGGCTATATAAAAAGAACTGAAACCGAAGAAGAGGCGAAGGCCTTTATTTCGGAAATTAAAAATAAACATAAAGATGCCACGCATAACTGCAGCGCCTATATCATCGGCAAAAGTGCGCTGATACAAAAGGCGGATGATGACGGAGAGCCGTCAGGAACGGCAGGCGTGCCCATTCTTGAAGTATTGAAGCGGGAACTGCTGTATAATGTCACTGTTGTCGTCACACGTTATTTTGGCGGCATCAAGCTTGGCGCCGGCGGCCTGATCCGCGCTTATTCGGGCGGGGCAAGCGAAGTCGTCCAAAGTGCAGGCAAAGTATATGAGGTTGCCATGGTGCCTTTTGAAATTACTATGGACTATACTTACACAAGCAAATTTGAACATGTACTGGCGGAGAGTCCGCATATAATAAAAGATACTGCGTATACCGACAAGGTCACTTATACGGTCCATACACCGCTTGAAAATGTGGATGCACTGACTGATTTGATCAGTGAGATCACACAGGGCACCCATACTCTCGTCCAGGGGGATGAAGTGACTGCTGAAAATGTACTGACATAAACATTTGGAGGTCCGTCATGAGTATTTGGTTTTTATTGAACGGCGCGCTTTTAATATGGGCATTATGGAATGTCATCGAGAGCCTGGCAGTCCACACAACCTACTATCATGTGCTGCTCGGATTTGCCGGTTTTTTATTTTTCATCTTCAATTGGACAAGAAACGCGGTCTTTGCAACCATCCGCAATACGAAAGACCGGCAGAAGAAAATCAGGCTTGCAAAATTTTCTAAGAAAATAATGCCCTATCACCGGTGGACAGGGACATTATCTGTAATCTTAATATTGGCCCACGGCGCAGCTGTACTGTATCTGTACAATTTCGACTTGACGAACATGAAGATTTTAACCGGACTGCTCGCCGCATCAGCGATGCTGGCATTAGTGCTATCCGGATGGTACAGCCTGCTGATCCGTCATGACCTGATGACCAGAAACCTGCACAGGCGGCTCGGCCTTTCTTTGTTCATACTCGTCGCCCTGCATCTGGTATTCTAGTTGACAGAAACAATTTTACCGACCATTTTACGCAGGAAATTGAGCACTGGCTTTCTATTGTTATCGGTCAGGTTTGTCGCTTCAACGATGATCACCGTGGTCAGGATCAGCAACGTCGAGATGATGATTGCACCCGGCACTGTGGACAGAAAGAGAATGATGCTTGCACCCGCATAGAGCAGTGCCATGAAATAGATCAGAATCACACTTTCCACATGTGAAAAGCCCAGGCTCTGCAGCTTATGGTGGATATGACTTTTATCGGCGCTGACGATGGATACTTTCTTCCGGTAGCGGCGGAGTATCGCAAATAGCATATCCAGTATCGGCACACTTAAAATGATAACCGGGAAAAATAAAGAAATCAGAGTAATGTTTTTAAAGCCCATCAGGGAAACGACACTGATGACGAACCCGAGGAGCATCGCTCCGTTATCACCAAGGAATATTTTAGCCGGATTAAAGTTATACACCAGAAATCCTGCACATGAACCGACCAAGATGACACAGATCATCATGACGAATATATCACCCTGCAGAATTGTTATAAACGCAATACTTGAGAGGGCGATGATGGAGACGCCTGTTGCCAGGCCGTCCAGACCGTCTATGAAGTTAATCGCATTGATGATAGCCGCCATCCAAAGTACAGTTACCGGAATCGCAAAGATACCGAACTCTATTTCGATACCGAACGGTGTAATTCTGTCTATGACGATGCCGTAATAGATGGGCACAAGCGTTACTAATATTTGGCCGACCAATTTAAAGATCGGCTTCAGATCAAATTTATCATCGATCAGTCCAAGAAGAACAATCAGAACACCGCCGATGATGATCGGTTTGAATTCTATTTCTATCGGCCTTGAAACAAGGATACCGATAATGAATGAAATTAAAATCGCAACCCCGCCAAGATGAGGTATCGGCTTTTTATGGACTTTGCGTAAATTCGGACGGTCGACAAATCCAAGTTTTTTTGCCATCCAAATGAATATAGGGGTTAAAATAAGTGATATCATAAAGGACATCAAGAGTAGAAAGAAAGTATACATACCCATCACCGTTCATTATATTTTCAATTTAATATATCACATTCAAAATATGAAATCGAATTGAATCTGTATTTAAATTAAGTTCTTTTCATTGTATAATTATATCAATCAAACAAAGGAGTTAAATTTATGAGACAAACCAGACGTAAAGGATTACACCCGGTATTTATCGTAATGATTGTCATTTTATTAGTGTTCATCCTTATTGTAGGTGGAATACTGGCATATGTATACTTCCAGCTTAGAAGTACTGCAAATAATATGTACGATGATGAATTTGAAGGTTCACAATCCAACCTCAGACAGGCCGAAGTCGAAATCAGCGAGGGTGATCCGATATCAGTCGTTCTATTCGGTACCGATGACGACCAGGCTCGTAATGAAGACATGAGAGGACGACGTTCAGACACAATCATGGTCGTCACTTTAAATCCGGACACCGGCGAAGGCAACATCGTAAGTATTCCAAGAGATACACAGGCAGAAATTGTCGGCCGTGATTCCGTTGAAAAGATTAACCATGCTTATGCATACGGCGGTCCGATGATGGCAAAAGATACAATTGAAAACTTTTTAGATGTACCGATTGACTACTTCGTTTCCATCAATATGGACGGATTTACAAACATCATAGATGAAGTCGGCGGCATTTCAGTCACAAGTGAAGATACTTTTGAACAATCCGAGTATTCCTTCCAGGCCGGTGAAACATACGAAATGGACGGAGAAATGGCTCTGGCCTTCTCAAGAGCAAGGTACGACCCGGGCTCAGGCGGAGACTCAGGCCGTCAGCAAAGACAGCAGCAGGTGGTTCAAAGCATCGCTGATGAACTGATGAGTGTTCAGACAGTAACCAATTTCAATTCTATTTTAGACGTACTGGGAGAAAATATCCGTACGAACATCCAGTTTAACGAAATGAATAAACTGCGTTCGACCTACCAGGAACCGGCTCAAAATCTGGACCGACTGCTACTTGATGGTTATGACGAGCGTTCACAGGATGACGGATTGTATTACTTCTTCCCGGATGAGGCTTCATACAATGAGGTCACTTCAGAACTGAAGAGCAACCTTGAAATCGAAGAATAAATATGTTCAGCAATAAAAATTTTGATGGGAGAGTGATCATATGCTATTAGATTTTGTTTTGAACATCTCATTGACAATCAGCGGCATCTATCTCTTCCATCGCATTCAATATACTGAAGACACAGCAAGGTTATCATCACCGATGTTTCAGGTGACGTTGATGATCACCTTAGCCGTCCTTCTTTTATTTGTACCGATTGATTACCGCGGCTACAGTTTCAGTCTGTTTTTCGTTCCTATGCTCCTGATACAGAACAAAGTGCATATTAAAATTGCAGGCATGGTGATAGTTTCTGCCGCTCATTACTTTCTTATCAGTCACAGCCTGATGGAAATCGTGATTTTTGCCGGGTTGTATTTCATAGTGGTGTTCAGTGTTCCGTTTTTCAAATCAGTCAACACCACTATCATCACCTGGATCAATCTGATATTCACGCTGCTCTTTTTGACAGGTATTCATCTTTTCATCCAGCCTCTTGTGCTGATGCAGTTTGTCATCATCACTGCGATGAGCTCGGCCGTCATGGTCACCGCGAGTATCATGTACCAGGATATCAATTCCACGGTGAAAGTGCTCAAGCGTCTGCACACGGAGGATTATGTCGATCATTTAACACAGCTCGGCAATATAAAAGCGCTGGATAATGAAGTCAACCGTCTGAATCAGAAAGCTGAAAATGTCAGTATGCTGCTAATCGACATCGATCACTTTAAAGTGATCAACGATATGCATGACTATACTGCGGGTGACGCTGTCATTAAACAGATTACGGGACTGCTCAAAAACTATGTGCCGACCGGCGGGTCCATTTACAGAAACAGCGGTGAAGAATTTGCGATGCTCATACCGGATATTTCTTTCGATAAAACTGTACGTCTTGGCGAAGCGATACGAAATGCAGTTGAAAATACAAAATTCCATGTTGGGGAAAACGAAGTCATTAAGCTGACCGTTTCTGTTGGTATCGGCTTTAAAACTGAGGAAACGAGCAGAAGACAGCTTTTCAAAGATGCAGACAACATGCTGCATGCAGCTAAAAAGATGGGACAGAATCAGGTGATGTTTTCACCGATAATAAAATAAACCCAAACTGAATGTTTGGGTTTATCTTTAATCTTCCACTGAAGCAAGGTTTGTCAATGATATTTTGTTATGCGAATCATGCCACTTTACTTCACTGTTATCAAAGTAAAAAGCCTGAGGCGATTCATGTTTAATATCATATTTTTCACTAATATAGTTGGATAGTTCTCTGTGGTCTTGTACAATTAAATAGTATCCATCGATATCTCTTTCATAATGGAATTTTTGAAATTCTTCAAAAGCTCCTGCAGAAATGGGACAGGTATTTGAATGTTTAAGAAAGAAGAAAAATTCTTTTGAATCTAACAGTTTATCAAATGAATCAATATTTGTTATTTTAGTTAACATTTCATCACCTTCTTATTAAACTTAGTATAATCTATCATTAATTCAATTATATAGCAAATGGAATATTTTACATATTACATTTTCCGGATTGGAGGTAGTCTTATGAACAAGCCGATTAAGCGCTGGAACATGCTCGATACAGTAAATCTGGCATTATTCCTTGTCGTCATTCTGTTTTTCCTGGATTTCAATAATAACGCGACAATATCATATGCATTGCTCGGAGTTTTTGCATTGTGGATTGTCACATTGATTTTCCGCAATGTATTCATCAGTAAAATTGAAAATAATCCGAATCATCCATTATATGAAAAACAAGTGCGAGGAAAGAAAAAAATATAGAGTGGTCGTTTTACTCACCACTCTGTAGTTCTTCCAATTCTTGTTTGTATTCCTCATCCAGTCTCTGGTAACTTTCCTGCAAAGATAAAATATTTTGGAGCTGGATATTCTGCAGCTTCTCATTATAGATCATTGTGTTCTTTCTTTCTTCATAGTAGGAGACATAGCCATAATACATCTCGAGACTGACTGTTCTCACCCTATTGGCCTTCTGAGTGGATAAATTGATCTGATTCAGCGAATCCACATGTTCATCAAGCATCGGCAGCAATACTTCATCAATCTGTTTCTGTTTGCTCTCTATGGATTCATCACCTTCAAGTATTTTAGAGGCCTCATCAAGTTCTTCGCTGTTTGAATTCAGCTGATCGATCAGAGTATTGATTTCATCCACGACCGCATCATCCGATGCATTTTCGATGATCTCCTCTCTCTCTTTTTGATTATCCATAAATGACTGACTGAGGGAAATCAGCCGCTCACTTGCCTCGACAGAGTTCTGATATGTGCTTAAATAATCACTCAACTGTTCTGCAAATTCATATTTTACTTGAGCACTTTCTACAAAATTCTGGTGCTGCTCTTTTATATCTTCATCGCTCACTTCTATTTCTTCCACTTTTGTATTCAATGATTCTGCAAGGGGTAGTACCTCACCTTCAAGTTTAGAAATCATCTCTTCCAATTCTTCACTTTCAAAATCAGTATCCAAGTCAGAGATATGATTTTGTATTTTATCACTATCTATATTATCCAGGTGATTGGTTAATTCGTCATTTATAGTGTAAATTTCATCCATCTGCTGCTGATATCCTTCAATTTCTTCAGCTAAACGATTGCCACATGCACTTAATATTAATATAAAAATAAGCAATAAATTAAAGGTGACCATTTGTTTCACTTTCACTCAAGTCACATCCTTATTTATATAGAACCAAAAAGCAAAATTATAGTAAAAATATAACATATTCACTGTTTGTATACAAACTTCGTGAGTGTCAGTTCCAAAATCGGGAATATTCATTTATAATGATTAATAGCATAATTCGAAAGGATTTGTAATTGTGGATAAGAAGCTGATCGAGCAAGACTTGAAAATGCAATTAAATAACTCAACTATAAAAACTAATGAACCACTAAAAAATTACACATATACTGAAACTGGGGGGCCTGCAGATTTCTATATCACTGTAGGTGACTTTGATGATGCATGTAAAGTACTGCAGTACTGCAGTGAAAACCATGTTCCCGTCACATATCTCGGCAACGGCTCCAACATCATCATCAGAGATGGCGGCATCAGAGGCGTCGTTTTAAACCTGCTCGCTCTGACTCATCTGAACATCGAAGATAATGTAATCACCGTCGGCAGCGGGAGAGCCATCATCGAGGTTTCAAGGTTCGCCAGGGACAACACCGTCAGCGGCCTGGAGTTTGCGTGCGGCATCCCGGGCAGTGTCGGCGGAGCTGTTTATATGAATGCCGGCGCTTACGGCGGTGAAGTGAAAGATTGTCTGCTCGAAGCCACAGTTGCAACAGAGCACGGCGAGCTCATGACTCTGTCGAATGAGGAGCTTGAACTTGCCTACCGCCGGAGTATCATCCAGGAAAATAATTATGTCATTTTAGAAGCGAAGTTCAAGATGACACCTGCCAACATTGAAGACATCAATGCGATGATGGATGACTTGACCGAACGCAGAGAAAGTAAACAGCCGCTCGAATATCCTTCATGCGGCAGTGTATTCCAAAGACCGCCCGGTAACTTTGCAGGTAAACTGATTCAGGACAGCGGTCTTCAGGGTCACCGTATCGGCGGTGTTGAAGTTTCCAAGAAACATGCAGGGTTCATGGTCAATGTAGATAACGGCACTGCCGGTGATTACGAAGACCTGATCAATTTCGTCAAAAACACAGTTAAGGAGAATTACGGCATCGAACTCGACACAGAAGTGAGAGTCATCGGTGAACCTGTTTACAAAAGAGTCCACAAACATAAATAAACACTGTTAAAATTTTTATACAAAAAAGGATCCGTAAATTACGGATCCTTTTTCATTTTATTATTCTGTCAGGCTGTCTACAGCCTCTTCAACTTCATCAATTTGAACCATGCCGGTTTCATAACCGCCCGCGTTCAAGTACCATACCTGCGGATTAAGTGAGAAAATATTCTCATTCTGTACGGCTGTTGCCGATTCCGTAGTAGAATTAATCAGTGTATCAACCGGTGTCGCTTCTCCACCGCCTGCTACTGCACCTCTGTCCATTACAAACATCAGCGCCGGATCAGCATTTGCTATAAACTCATAGTTTACCTGTGAACCGTGGCTGTCACTTGCATCGTCAAATTCGTCGGCTGAACTAAAACCGAATGTGTCATAAAGGTAACCAAATCTTCCACCTGTACCATGGAAGGATACAGAGCTTTCACCATTGGTCTGGATGAAAAGCATAGAATTGTCTTCAACCTCTGCAACTTTATTGCTTACTTCTTCTATTCTGTTATCCATATCTTCTACCAAAGTGTCGGCCGCTTCCTCTTCACCATATAACTCACCGATAAGCTTTGTCATTTCTTGGATATCCTCAAAATATGATGCATTATCAGCAGCTACATATAAAATGTCGGCATCAGGTGCGACTCTTTCAAACTCTGCCAAGTTATTTTCTGTTGCCTGGCGACCGTGAATCATGATGACATCAGGCTGTAATCTTGCGATTTCTTCGAAGTCCGGATCTTTCAATCCGCCCAGGTTCGCATATTCATCGGACTCAAATTCTGACAATGTTTCAGATAATGAGCCATTTCCTTCACCTTTAGGCAGTCCTGCTATTTTGTCTTCCAGACCCAGTGCCTGGAAAGTTGAAACTACACCCAGGTCAAAAATAGCGACCTTTTCCGGGTTTTTAGGTACTTCAATCGTTTCTGTCACTTCTTCGCCTTTTGCGCCACGGTCTTCGCCATCTCCTGGTGATACTTCAAATGTGTTTTCGAAGCTCACAGTTTCTTCAGACGATTCCTCAGCACCCGCTGACGATTCTTCGGAAGATTCACTGTCATCTCCGCCATTTGAATTACCACACGCTGCTAATACTAAAACAAGTGCAAATGTTAACATTAAGTATAAATTTCTGAATTTCATTCCTTTACCTCTTTCCAAATAATAGTGATTTTTAGCCCCCACTAAAAAATACTACTATATTACATCCGATATTAGTCCATCACCTCCTTAAAGTTTGAAGCAGAGTTTATATCTGCGCCTGTTCTTTAACAAAGTCATCCACTGTCGCATCAGCATGTTCATCAAAATAAATACAGATCTGATGCCCCATGATACATTCGATGTTTATTTCCATTTCGTAAATCTCTTCAAGAATATCTTTCTTGATCACTTCATTCTTCGTGCCGCTGATTGCGACCTCACCATCTTTAAGTGCAACGATATTATCTGAATAACATGATGCGAAGTTGATATCGTGAATAACGATAATGATGGTTTTATTTCTTTCACGTACAAGCCTTCTCAATATTTGCATAATCTGTACTGAATGCTTCATATCAAGGTTGTTGAGCGGCTCATCGAGGAATATATACTCTGTATCCTGTGCAATTGTCATTGCAATGTAAGCACGCTGTCTCTGCCCGCCTGAAAGTTCATCTATATAGCGGTCCTCGAACTGTTCAAGTTCCATATAGTTGATCGCCTCATCAATCAAAGCATTGTCTTCTTTTGTCAGACGGCCTTTCGAATATGGATAACGTCCGAATGCAATCAGCTCACGGACAGTAATTTTCAATTCAAGATGATTCGACTGTTTTAAGATGGATATCTTTTTAGCCAAATCCGTATTGGGTTGGGTGAATATATTGTCACCTTCCAGCAGCACTTCACCGCTGTCATTGTCGAGTAATCTGGTAATCATTGATAATACAGTACTTTTTCCTGCTCCGTTCGGGCCGATCAAAGAAGTGATTTTACCTTTTGCAATCGATAACGATACATCATCAACCACTTTTTTGTCACCATACAACTTTGTGATTCCTTTGACGCTAATCATTCGCGTCCCCTCCTAAGCATTAAATAAATAAAGTAAACGCCACCAACCAAGTTAATTATAACACTGATTTCTACACTGTTCTGGAAAACGAACTGTACTATCATCTGTCCGACAACTAAAGCTATGATGCTGATTAAAGATGTTCCGATGATCAAATATATATGTTTATATGTTTTAAAAAGTTCGTGTGCGATATTTACGACCAGCAGTCCCAAAAACATTATCGGACCGACCAGTGCTGTAGAAACCGACACAAGTATTGCCACAATAACAAGTAACTGTGAAACTTTCCTATCATAATTTACACCGAGGTTTATCGCGCCGTCCCGGCCGAGTGCCAGCACATCCAGCGAGTGAAAATCCTTAAACACGATGATCAGCATAATTATAAGGATAACCGCTGTCAGCAGCATCAGGTCTTCATTGACCACATTGAATGATGCAAACAGTGTGTTCTGCAGCACCAAAAAGTCATCCGGACTGATGAGCTGCTGCATGAATGTCGACAGGTTGCCGAAGAAGGTACCCAATATGATACCGATCAGCAGCAGGATGAACACGTTACTTTTCGTCAGTTTAAATAAATACCTGAAAACGAAAAGTGTAAATAATGTCAGCAGGCCTAAACTGAGAAAGTAGTTGAAGTGTGAGTTCAGAAGAAACGGAGAACTCACGCCTGCGATAAATACAATCGATGTCTGTATGAAAACATAGACAGAATCGAGTCCCATTATCGATGGTGTTAAGATTCTGTTTTTAACGATAGTCTGAAAAATCACTGTAGAAACTGCAATCGCAACCCCAACAATCACTATTGAGAGTATGCGCCTTCCTCTTGACGGTAATTGGTAGAAAAGAATATCAAAATCAATTTGGAAGAGCATATAAAAAACGATGACTATGACCGTTACGATTGACAGTCCTAAAAGGAGTCTGTTTTTATGATCTTTAAGCATCCGCTCTGACCCTCCTGAATATCATCCACAAGAAGATAGAGCTGCCAAATATAGCAATCATCAAACCGACTGAGATTTCATATGGATAGATGAGAAGTCTGCCTAAAATATCACAGATCATCACAAATATCGCACCTAAAACTGCGGTTAAGTATATCGTCTTTTGGAGATGGTCTCCTCTGAATATTGAAACGATATTGGGTATGATCAACCCGAGAAATGGCAGCATACCGACTGTTACAACAACGAGTGCTGTAATTGCTGCGGTGATAAATAATCCGGTGTATAAAATTCTTGTATAGTTCATACCAAGGTTTTTGGAGAAGTCTGCGCCCATGCCCGCAACGGTAAATTGATTTGCAAAAAGGATTGCGACAATGAGCAGTGGAATACTTATGTATAAAATCTCATACCTGCCTGATATAACTGTTGAAAAACTCCCATGCATCCAACCGGTGATAATCTGCAGTGTATTCGTTCTGAGCGCGATGAATGTTGCAATACTTGAAACAACACCGCCGAGCATCAGCCCGATAAGCGGAACGAAAATAACATCTTTCAGTTTGATACGTGTGATGATCTGCATGAATAGTAATGTACCGAACATGGACAGTATTAACGCAAATGCCAGTCTGCCGAATAAGTTAATGGCCGGAAATGCTATGATACCGATTAAAATACCCAGCTGTGCCCAGTCCATCGTACCGGCAGTTGTAGGAGAAACAAATTTGTTTCTTGTGAGCTGCTGCATAATCAGACCACTGACCGCAAGCGAAGCTCCGGCAATTATAATCGAAACCGTTCTTGGAAATCGACTGGATGCCAATATATTTTTCTGCTGCTCTGATAAACTAAATATCTCATTTATAGATAGTGGAATTACTCCTACAAACATAGAAATTATAGATAAGACTATAAGTATGATAATCAGAATATCAAGACGAAATAATTTTTTTGCCATTTCCACCATCCTTAACTGATAATGATTATCATTACGAGCGTAATTAATATTATACACCCTATATGCCGTTTTTCAAGCAGGATGATTAATATTACCAATAAAAAACTACCTGTGGAAAGGTAGTCTTTTAATTTATGATGATTGTTTCCCCGGTCGGCTGTGTACCGCTGTCTGACAATATATCCATGACAGTGCCGATCGCCTCGGGATTTGATCTTTCAAGCGACTCGTCCATCGATTCTTTAAATGATGGTCTGTAGCTCAGTGCATATACGTCCACATCTTCCTTGCTCAGTTCAATTGCTGTGGAATGAGTCAGTGCTTCTATCGCACCGGTTACAGTGTAATATAAGTTGCGCTCATAAATTTCTTCAAATGACGGTTCAATCACATTGATGATTTTAGCTTCTCTTTCATCTTTCAATAAAGGACGCAACACTCTCGTTCCGAGGTATGTCCCCCAGATATGCTCGTTCACCACTTCACTGAACTCTTCGAAACCTAAATCATATATGGATTTACTTTCCGTATGAATGGTGTGTACGAGGATGATACCGTTAAGGCTTTCAAAGTCCTTCTCTATTTCCGAAAGCACATTCAGCCAGTCAATCTCTTTCGACTGCTGCAGCAGAACTGCACTATGATGTCCTGTCGAGTCGGTCTGTATCTCTTCAAGCAAAGCATCCAATTCGACATGATCCAAACTTGTCAGTATCAAGTTTGCTCCAGCACCTGCAAGGTGCTTGGATAAATCAGAGCCAAGAGGTGATGTTGCATTTGCCACTATATAAGTCTTATCATCCAATCTCATGTTAACCTCCTGTTACTGTAGTAACATTAGTATACCCAAATATAGCCTCAGTTACACAGATAAATACGCAATTTTGTTACTCTACTATAACCTCTGAACTCGGCATAGTGTGTAAAGAAAATGCATCCACATGAGATATTACAGTATATGTCCCCGCTTCATCAAATGTAAATTCTACCGTGTATTCTCCGTTCTCTGAGTGTTCAGCGGTGATTTCTTCCACTGTCTCTTCATTTTCATCCTGAACTTCGAACATGACGTGATCCGCATCTGTGACATCTTCTTCATTCGATGTAACATGTGCTGTCATTTCTACAGTTTCACCGGACATGATATGGTCAGGTGTAAATAATTCAACATCCAATGTTCTCATTTCATCGGATTCCGGCGCATCATGGTTCATGTCACCCTCGTCCCCGTTGCCGCAGGCAGCTAAAAATACGCTTGCCAGGACCGCCAGCAATAATGTTTTAATATTCATATCATCACTCCTTTCCACAATACTATAACATTACTTTAAAGCTGGGCATTCCTCATTTTTATACATTTTATGACTTTAATTCATTCATCAGATTGGCCATCTCGATTGCAGCGTTCGCGGAGTCCACTCCTTTGTTGCCCATCTTTGTGCCTGCACGTTCAATCGCCTGTTCAATATTTTCTGTTGTGACGACACCGAATATTACCGGTACATCGGTCGTAAGCCCCGCTTCCAGTATTCCTTTGGCAGATTGATTGCACACATAATCATAATGCGTTGTGCTGCCCCGGATGACACAGCCGAGCGCGATGATCGCATCATACTTCTCTGATTCCGCCATCTTTTTCGCAACAAGCGGTATTTCAAAAGCACCGGGCACATATACAAGATCGATGTCATCACTGGCGACCTGGTGGCTGACCAGCGCGCCTTCTGCCCCATTTATCAACTGATTTGTAATGAAATCATTGAATCTGCCTGCGACGATACCGATTTTAAGACCTTCACCTGTCATTGTTGTTTGAATTGTATTCATTTGATATCCTCCTGTAATTGATGTCCCAGTTTTTCTCTTTTAGTTTTTAAATAATCATCATTGTATATATTCGCTTCCACTATATGACTGCGTCTGTTCACCTGAATGGCGTCTTCGGCAAGTCCCGCCGCTTTTTTAGGATTATTGCTGAGGAGCGTCACTTCATTCAGCCCCAATATTTTCAGCATGCCGCCTGCAGCCTCGTAAGTTCTTAAATCTGCATTGAAGCCCAGATGTTCATTCGCAGTGACTGTGTCAAACCCCTGTTCTATCAATTCATATGCTTTCAGCTTATTCAAAAGGCCGATACCTCTGCCTTCCTGTCGCATATATAAAATGATTCCGTCCTCTTCACTGATGATTTTCATCGCTTTTTCCAGCTGCTCACCGCAGTCACAGCGTGCACTGTGAAAAACATCTCCGGTCAGACATTCCGAGTGGATTCTGACATTCATATTCTGTCTGATATCACCGTGAACAAGTGCCACATGTTCTTCACCCGTCAATTTATCTTTGAAACCGTGCATTTTAAAAGTACCGAAAGCCGTCGGCAGATTGACTTCGCTGTCCTGTTCAACTCTATGGTCTTTTAAAATAAACTTCTTCAAATCTTCAATCGTAATCATTTTCAGCTGATGTTTCTTTTTATATGTGTTCAAATCATCCACTCTCGCCATCGTTCCGTCATCATTCATGATTTCACAAATGACGCCTACAGGTTTCGCACCGGCCAATTTGCTCAAGTCCACCGATGCTTCCGTATGCCCCATACGTTCAATGACGCCGCCGGGCTTCGCGACCAGCGGGAATATATGCCCCGGCATGTTGAAATGTGAAGGTTTTGAATCACTGTCTATCAAAGCCATAATCGTATCAAAACGTTCAAATGCACTGATGCCTGTTGTTGTCGTATGGTGGTCGACCGATACTGTAAATGCTGTCGAATGCGGATCACTGTTCTCATCAGCCATCGGCGGCAGTTCAAGATTCCGGGCAATGCTTTCTGCCATCGGCGTGCATATCAGCCCGCGCCCATAAGTTGCCATGAAATTGATCGATTCCGGTTTTAAATATTCTGCGATGCCGACCAGGTCCCCTTCGTTTTCCCTGTCTTCGTCATCGACCACTATAATCAGCTCACCGTTCTTAAGTGCTTCCAGCGCTTCAGTAATAGAATCAAACATCAAGACCACCCGCTTTACTTAATTTTGTAATGTCCAGGTCTCCGTGCTGCAGCAGATGTTCGATGTGTTTAATTATCTGATCCGCTTCTATATTCACTGTATCCTGCACTTGTCTACTGCCCAGAATGGTACGTTCAATCGTTTCAGGAATTAAATTCAACGTAATCGTCTCTTCTTCATGATTCACTTCAAATAAAGTCAGGCTGATGCCGTCAATCGTCACGGACCCTTTATCCGCCATATACTTCATCAGGCGGGACGGGCACTTTATTGTCATGACGACGGCGTTGCCGTCATTTAACACTTCAGTGACTGTTCCCATATCGTCCACATGTCCGCTGACGAGGTGGCCGCCGAGACGTTCTGACAGCTTCAAAGCACGTTCCAGGTTCACTTCTTCTCCATCACTTATATTTTTAAGACTTGTAATTCTTTTCGTTTCATTGATCATGGTGACCTTGAATGATTGCCCTGTAATATCATAGGCGGTCAAACATACACCGTTCACAGCGACCGAGTCGCCCTCTTTTAAATCATCAAATCCGGCGTTATTTATTGTGAGTTCTGTATCATCTGCTGTGCTGTTTACATTAAGCACTTTGCCTTTTTGTTCAATTAATCCTGTAAACATCTAATTCCTCCTGTATGTCAATTTTAAATCTGACCGGAGTTTTTCGACGTCTGTAAGTTTTAAATGAATGATTTCATCCATCGTTGACACTGAAGATTGAAACAATTCATGTTTTGACCTACCAAATAATTTCGGGGCAATGTATAAAATTATTTGATTGTACAGTTCTTCTTTAATGAAGGCCGTTAATGTTTTTGCACCGCCTTCGACTAAAACACTGCTGATATCATAATCCCGGTATAGTATTTCCAATATTTCTCCATTGGAAAACTGTCCGAATTCAATATGATATTTCTCGTTGAATTTTTTATTTTCAACGTTATTCGTAAAGATGACAGGCATTTTCGGATGGTCCTCAATTTTAAGGCCGTCTTTCAGCAATCTGCTGCCTAACAGGATGATCGGTCTCGGATGATTGCCGCCGCCTTCAATCCTTGCAGTAAGACGCGGATCATCATCCAACAGAGTACCGCCGCCTGTCAGAATCGCATCATGCTCATGCCGTAAATGCTGGACATCTTCTCTTGACTCTTCATTCGTAATCCAGCGGCTCGTACCGTCATCAAGAGCAAGCTTGCCGTCCAGACTGACTGCACTTTTCAAAGTGACATTCGGCCTCCCCGCGGACAGATGACTGAAAAAATCTTCGTACATTTCATCTGCTGCTTCATGAGGCGCGTGCACAGCCTGCACACTGTGGTCTTCCAGAACAGTGTGACCGGAAACTTTTGGATTTTCATCTTTGACGGCATAAAATACTCTTTTTATTCCTGCATTGATGATTGCTTTTGTGCACGGCGGTGTTTTGCCATGATGTGAACAAGGTTCCAGAGTCACATACATATCTGCACCCGCCGGGTCTTCAATGCATGACTTTATCGCCTGCACTTCAGCATGGTCAGTCCCCATTAACAGATGGCTGCCCATGCCGATGACTACGCCGTCTTTTACAATCACTGCACCGACTGTCGGATTCTTTTCTGTCTGGCCGCCTGCGATATTCGCTGCAGCGACCGCTTTGTCCATATAAATACTCAAGTTTTCCCTCCTGAACAAAAAAAGACGCCAATGAAAAATATTCATCGGCGCCTCAAAATTTGTATGCTAAATAATGCGCTGCATACAGCCAGCACAAAATAAACGTATGATATACGCATGCAACATTCTCTCTCCCATCCAGACTTTCACTGTCGGCCCCAGATTTTCACTGGATCAGCCATACGCAGGTCGCGTACAGGTCGCGGGCTTTAACCGCCGGTTGGGAATTACACCCTGCCCCGAAAGAATTATATTCAGTTGAAAAACTCTAATATAATCATATATGAATCATAGGAATTGTCAATCAAATAATTCTTTTTTTGACGGTCTTTATTAAAATAATTATTGAACCGGAAAGGTTGACTTTTTGTAACCACTTTCATATGGTGGATATGATAAGTTGTTTCAATACTTCGAAAATTTATAAACTTATCTAAAATTAACCATTTAATAATTATTTTCAGAAAAATATGGATTTAATTATTAAAGCCGGTGTTCAACAGCCGAATTATTTAGAACAAGGAGGGAAAACATGGGATTACTTATCAAGAATGGAACGATTGTTTCAGCAAGTGATGAATTTATTGGAGATGTTCTTGTTGAAAATGAAAGGATTGTTGAAGTAGGGCTGGATCTATCAACAGATGGTCATGAAATTGTTGACGCAACCGGCAAATATGTTTTGCCGGGAGGTGTAGATGAACATGTTCACATGGGACCGTTCAACACATACTCGTTCGAAACTTCGCATGCAGCTGTAGTTGGAGGCACGACTACTATTGTAGACTTTGCGCCTCAATTCGAAGATATGGGTGTGATCGATTCCAAACATAGGCACCATAAAGAAAAAGCAGAAGGTGTATCTACAGCTGATTATTCATTCCACTCCATGGTCATGGATCCAAGCGAGAAATTACTCGATGAGATTCCAAAGATGGCCGAGAATGGAATTTCCACTTTGAAGTTACTGATGGCTTATAACGGTACCCCGTACCATGCAGAGGACAGCTTGATTTTTAAAGCGATGCAAAAAGCCCGTGATTATGGCATCACTGTCATGCTCCACTGTGAAAATGGAGATCTGATTGTGGATTTGGAAGAACAGCTCGCAGCTGAAGGTCACCGCACACCGATAAATTGGGCAAAGTCACGTCCGCCGCTGGTTGAAGATGAAGCAACCAGAAGAGCCATATATTTGGCCGAACAGGCAGACTGTCCGACTTTCATCGTTCACGTAACGACAGAAGGTGCCCTGGATCATATTAAAGATGCCCAGGAGAGAAACCTTCCTGTATACGGTGAAACGTGTACACACTATTTAACATTGGATGAATCTTATCTGGATACCGAAGATATGGAAGGTGCCAAGTATATATGTGCTCCGGCCATCAGGCCAGAGTCCCATCTGGATGCGTTATGGAAAGGTGTCAGAAATGGAGAGCTGCTCGCTGTTTCATCCGACCATGCGGCTTATCAGGGTGGTTTTGGAGCCAAATCACAATTTGAGTTTCCAAACATACCGCCGGGCTCGCCCGGTTTTCAGGATCGATTGACGATGCTTTGGACGCAGGGTGTGGCGAAGGGCAGAATTTCCAGACAGAAATTCGTTGAACTCACTTCAACAAACCCGGCCAAAATGGTCGGCCTGCATCCGAAAAAAGGCGTCATTCAACCAGGTGCAGATGCAGATATTATCGTTTTCGATCCGGAGTTTGAAGGTACGATTACATTTGAGAACAGCTACGAAGGGACAGATTACTCCACTTATGAAGGATTCCCTCAAAAAGGGATCGCAGAAAAAGTATATCTCCGCGGTCAATTGATGGCTGAAAAAGGCAAATTAACCGGGGAAAAAGGGATTGGCGAATACGTTAAGTCAAAACCTTACGGTATCTGCTATGACAATTTTTCAAAAACAACATATTAAAATTAAATTATAAAGGAGTTTTTATTAATGGCTGAAAAAGAATTATTCTTTGAAGATAACGAAGGTAACTACGGTTTTAACACAGAAGTATTGGAAGGTGCATTTGAAGAAGCGAAAAAGATTTATAAAGAACGTGGATTCATGCGTGAAATGGGACAAGGTAAAGCACCTGCAATCACAACGGTGGATATGGCTAAAGCATGGATGAGTGACGGCCACCCGTTCACTTGTAACAACAACGAAGAAGTTTGTGCTGAAAGCTTGAAAGTTCTAGATGCTGCACGTGAAAAAGGCATCCCTATCTTCCATACTACAACAGGATATCTTGGCGATGCCAAGTGGGACATGGGCCGCTGGGATGAAAAGATACCAATGAGTGCACTTGATATTGAATCTGACTGGATGGATATCGACCCTAAACTTGAGCCGCGTAAAGAAGAACCGGTCATCCACAAAAAATATGCATCCAACTTCCACGGTACGCACCTGAATGACACATTAAACTTCCTTGGTGTAGATACTCTGATCGTTATGGGAGCAACAGCTTGTGCATGTGTACGCCACACAGTAATGGACTCAACAGGCCACGGCTACAAAACTTTAATTCCTGAAGGTACAATCGGCGACCGTGTGCCAGGTGTCGTAGAATGGAACATGTTTGATATGGAAGCGAAATTCGCAGACGTATTATCTGTTGAAGATACTATTGAATACCTGCAGGGCATTGATACAAGCGTATATACTAAACACGAAAGACAGTTCGACAACAAATAATTGAAAATATAATAAATGACCCTGCCGGGGATTTCCCGGCAGGGTCATTTTTATCTTTATACTCATTAATCTTCAAATACAAAATCTTCGTCCTGTAATGGTTCAACGTTCAATGCAAGTACATAGCCGTCACCTTTGACACTGAAGAAATCATGGTTTTTCGTTGAAGTATCGAGCGCGTTTTCGATGATCGGGTTGAAGCCTTTTTCTTCATAATAAGGTTCAAATCCAAGGTTCGCAAGCGCCTTATTCGCATTGTAAGTCACATAGTTCATTACGTCTTCAGTCAGACCGATCTTGTCATAAAGCGCTCTTGTATACTCCTGCTCGTTCGCATACAGTTCATCAAGAAGCTCATACATTTCCTTGTCCGCATGTTCCTGCTCTTCTTGTGAGAGCTGCGGTCTGATCGTCTGTGCATCAAGTCCCGTGAACACACCGTGGATCGATTCATCCAGTAATATTTTACGGATGATTTCCCCGCTTGTTGTCATACGGCCCTGGCCTGCCAGATATAATGGATAATAAAAACCTGAATAAAACAGGAATGATTCCAGGAACACGGATGCAACGCGTGCCATGTACTGATCATATAATGATGCGTTCTTGTCGAAAAGCTTGTGATAACGGCTGACAATCTTATCTGCCTTAAATTTAAGATGTTCATTGTTCAACACCCAGACATCCAGCAGCTCATCCGTTTCTTTTGATGAGATGAGTGTTGAGAAGATATGGGAGTATGACTTCGCATGGACCTGCTCCATCATCCCCATAAATGAATATACCGCTTTTTTACGCAAGTCTTCCGTGTGCAGCATAATGAGCGGCATGCCGTCATCAGCCTGGTGTGTGTCCAATCCTGTCAGACCTGCCAAGACCTTTTTAAAAGTGTCTTTTTCGTTATCAGACATGCCTGACCATGAACTTAAATCTTTCGATACTTTGAATTCCGTCTCCACCCACATCTGAGAGATGTTCTGGCGCCAGAATACATTGGTCATGTCATCTTCTTTATTCCAGTTAACTGCTATCATTTATAAGACTCCTTTATCTATTAAACTGAACAACTCGTACATTCTTCAACGCTGAGTAATTTATTTCTTGTGTAATACAGTGATTTAAGACCTTTATGATGCGCGTAAATATAAAGTCTTGATAGTTCGCGTGTTGAAATTTCCGAGTTGACGTAAAGGATTGTACTGATTCCCTGGTCGATATGCTCCTGGATTGTTGCTATCAGATCAATCAATTTCATCTGGTCCACATTAAACGCACTCTTATAGAACCACATGTTTTCTTTTGACAGGAACGGCATTGGATAAAATGTTTCCGAGTTGCCGTAAGTTCTGCGCTCGATCGTGTCTACAATCGGCATGACAGAGCTTGTTGCATTTTGTACGTAAGAAATGCTCTGAGTCGGTGCAATCGCCAGACGGTAGCCATGGTAAAGACCGTTTTCTTTTACCTGGTCACGCAGTTCCGCCCAGTCTTCTTTCGTCGGAATATAAATATCTTCAAATAATGGCTTCACTTTATCTGTAACAGGTTCATATGAATTGCTGACGTATTTGTCGAAATACTCGCCTGTTGCATAATCAGAGTGCTCAAAATCTTTGAACGTCTGACCGCGTTCCATTGCAATCATCATTGATTTTTCCAATGAATAATAATTGAGCAGCATGAAGAACACGTTTGCGAAGTCTTTTGCTTCTTCTGATTCATAAGCAATTTTATTTTTAGTTAAATAGCCGTGAAGGTTCATCGCACCGAGGCCCACTGAGTGAAGTTCGTCATTTGCTTTCTTGACACCAGGGGCATTTGCGATTGCAGTGTCGTCACTTACGACTGTCAGTGCCTCTATGCCATCATGAACAGATTCACGGACTTTCTTGGAATCCATGACATTTGCGATGTTCAGTGAACCAAGGTTACATGAAATATCTCTTCTGATTTCATCTTCGGTACCATAATCGTTGATTGTCGAAGTCTCCTGCAGTTGGAAGATCTCAGTACATAAGTTGCTGATTTTAATATCCCCGACATCCTTAAGCGGATGAACTTTATTCGCATTATCTTTAAACATGATATAAGGATAGCCTGACTGCAGCTGTGTTTGTGCAATTGTATTCAGCATATCGCGTGCATCAAATTTACGCTTCTTAACATTATCGTTGGCAACGAGCTGATCGTACATCTCGTCAAGGTTCATATCATCCAGGGTCTCGCCGTACTCTCTTTCCACCGTATGTGGTGCAAACAGGTAGAATGGCTCATTTTCCGCAGCAAGATCAAAGAACTTGGACGGAATCACAAGACCCGTTGAAATCGTGGACAGACGCAAATCTTCATCTGCGTTCACTTTTTTAGTATCCAGGAATTCAGGCAGGTCATAGTGGAAGATATTCAGGTAAACTGCACCTGCACCCGGACGCTGGCCGAGCTGATCGGCATAGCCGAATCCGCCTTCCAGTGCTTTCGCAACAGGGAGTACCCCTTTTGCCACGCCTTCAATGCCTTTGATCGCTTCACCGCGTGCGCGAAGCTTGGATAGGTTGATAGCCACACCGCCCCCGATTTTACTTAACTGTTTTGCAGTTGAATCGATATAGTTGATTGAGTTCAGGCTGTCATCCACTTCAAGAAGAAAACATGATACCATCTCACCGCGGCGTGCACGACCTGCATTTAAAAATGTCGGGGTCGCCGGCTGGTAACGCTGCTCAATCATTGAATTGATCAGACGTTTCGCCTGGTCTGTATTACCTTTTGACAAGTACAGGCTCACGATGACAACGTGCTGTTTATAGTCTTCCAGGTACTGCTTTTTATCGTTCGTCTTCAATGTGTAATCTTTGAAAAATTTACTTGCTGCCATATAGCTCTTAAATTGAAAAGGAAGTGAGTCTGCATAGTCTACAATGTCAGTGACCTGCTCTTCTGTATATTCCTTAAACAAGTCATAGTAGAAATCATTGTCCACCAAATAATGCAGGCGCTCAAGCTCTGTGTCGAAATGAATCGTTTTATCCTTTACTTCCTCCATGAATACTTCGAGTGCCTCGATATCTTTATGGAGTTTATAAAAGCCTGTTTCATCTCTCTTCGTCACTTCATTATTGAGTTCAATATGATTGTACTTCTTCTCGTCCAATACTTTCATTTATACTCCCTGCCTTCTCTTTAAATAATTCTCTTTCGCTTTCGGTGCCATGCAACTCAAACTTCATCAACAGCGGTACTTTGTACTTTTGCTGGATGTGTTCCCCCGCTTTTGCAAAGTTGCTGCCCCAGTTCCTGTTGCCACTGGCAGCTACAGCCTGCATCCCCTCGCTATTTACATCCAGAAAGCGTTCGACCGGAGCCGGGACCCCGCCAAATCCATAAGTGCTTGTAACAAGTATATAGGGTTCTGTAATCTTTTCGTTTTTGTCAGCCGCTTTAATCTCGTATAATTCAAATTGATCTCCAATATCAGTACCGTTTACAAAACGCCTGACATTGCCGGTCATGGAGTAGAATGCAATCAGCATACCATCCATCTCCCTCCTTAAATAATACCACAAAATAAATAAATCGAACATACGTTCGAAATTATTTTATGTATCTGTCCGTTTGGCCCGGACATCACATTATTCAACTTTAACACAATATATGGTGTCGTAAAAATTTTCTGTACACTATATATTGTTTTCTCATGTTCTATATTGCCACAATAAAATCAATTTATCAATGGTAAAAGACTGGAATTTCATTAAGTTTCATCGCTTAATCCTTTTAATTAATTCATCTAACCATTGGGATATATATGATATACTGATTCAGTAAATCTTTAATATTTTTTTTCGCGTTTTTAATTACATTATTTTTAATGAAATTTAATGCAAACATAAAATAAGGAGCTTTGATATTTTATGAGTAATACTACAAAAGGCATTATTGCACTGCTGATTTCCTCTCTTGGGTTCAGCCTCATGTCCTTCTTTGTAAAATACAGCGGCGATTTACCGACCGTCCAAAAAACGTTCTTCAGAAATTTCATTGCGATGGTCATTTCTCTGGCGCTGGTCATTTATTATAAAGAAAAGCTTTTTGGACAGAAGAAGAATCAGGGGCTACTTTTACTCCGGTCCAGTCTCGGACTGCTCGGTGTTCTTCTGAACTTCTTCGTCATCGACCGCATGGTTTTAAGTGACGCGGAAATACTGAACAAATTAAGTCCGTTCTTCACCATTCTTTTATGTGCTATATTTTTAAAGGAATACATAAGAAGATACCAGATGATTTCAATCATCGTCGCTCTCGTCGGCGCCGTATTCATCATCAAGCCGTCGATGTCCAGTGACACTGCTTATGCTCTGCTCGGTATACTGGGTGCAATTCTTGCTGCTGGTGCCTATACGGTGCTCCGTGTACTCGGTGACCGCGAAAAATTTTATACTGTTGTATTTTATTTTTCCGGATTCTCAACCGTGGCACTGCTTCCGTTTTTCATATTTCAATATGAATCCATGACTTTCGAACAGTGGATCATGCTGATTCTTGCCGGTATATTTGCAGCATTCGGGCAATTCGGCCTGACTATCGCGTACAGCTTTGCACCGGCCAGGGAGATATCTATATTTTTCTATTCGACAATCCTCTTCACTGCCCTGCTGAGTATATTCATCCTGAATGAAGTGCCGGATATGATGTCCGTCATCGGATACTTCGTCATATTTGGAGCCAGCTACTACATGTTTATGAAAAACCGTGCGCCAAAAGAAGAATTCTGATTCAGCCATTAAAATAACGATCAATTCAAAACTGAATTTGATCGTTATTTTTAATTTTTCTGCGGTGACTTATGTTTGGAGTTGTTACTGCGTGTTGTAAGACGTTCTCTGTGCTGTTTGATCACTTTCAGGAAATGCGGACAGTAATGCTTCAGCTTGTAGTTGCCTACACCTGCCAGATGCACCATATCCTGTTTTGACATCGGCAGTTTCCTTGCGAATTCCTTCAGCGTACCTTCACTGAATATACTCTCTTCTTCCACACCGTATTTTTCAGCCAGCGATACTCTTTTATCCATCAGTTTCTGAAACAGCGTTTCATTCGGCGAAGAGGCGGTTGAAACATTCACTTTTTCCTTGAAGTGCTTTCTGAATGGAACGGTAAATATATCTTTGTTATCTTTTAAAATATAGAAACTGAGATCCACCAGGTGCAAATAATCATTTTTAAAGTGCACGTGCCCATTTAAAATCAGTTCATCCAGAATGTGATGGATTTCCCCTGTCAGGTAATTTTCCATGAGACCGAAATAACGGGACTGATCAAGTCCGCCAAAAAGAATATTTTCGCTTCTTTCACCTCTTAAGACCTGGATGACATGCTCCTTTGTCAAAGGTGTTTCGGTATCCTGAATCAGATTCAGTACAGTCTTCGCTTCTTTCTTCATATTATAAGTACGCTCATTGCTCAAGCAATTTACACAATGTCCGCACGCTTTCACATACTCATCTGCATCGAAGTACTTGACCATGAAGCTCATCAGACACTTGGACGTTCTGTTATATTGAATCATGCGATCCAGTTTGTTTCGCATATGGTCTTTATGCTGGTCGGTCCCATTGGAGCGGTCAATAAAGAACTGATGCAGATTGACATCTCTCTCGCTGGACAATAATATACACTCACTGTCGAGACCGTCACGTCCTGCACGTCCGATTTCCTGGTAATAGCTCTCTACGTCTCCCGGCAGATTGTTGTGGATGATGAAGCGGATATCCGGTTTGTTGATACCCATACCGAAAGCATTCGTTGCGACAACAATGTTCACCTGATTCGAAACAAATGCATGCTGGTTGTCATCCCGTTCTTTTTTTCCGAGACCGCCGTGATAAATTACGTTATCAATATCCTGATCTTTCAGGTAGGATGAAATTTTTTCGACTTCTGCTCTTGTCGCAGCGTATACGATGCCCGACATATTTTTCCGCTCCTGAATGTAGGAGAGAATGAACTGTTCCCGCTGATATGTTTTATTAACAATCAAGTGCAGATTGTCCCGCTTTATACTCTGGAGAACCACATGTTCATCTTTGATATCCAATAGTTCCTGGATATTCTCCTGAACCTCTTCTGTCGCAGTTGCTGTCAGAGCAACAAAGGTCGCTTCCGGTATCAGTGACTGGATAGCCGGTATTACTTCCTGATAGCTCGGTCTGAAATCATGGCCCCATTTGGAAATACAGTGCGCTTCATCAAATGCGACCAGCGGTATATCCAAATTCCTGACAAACTGGCAGAACTCTTCATTATTAAAACGTTCGGGAGCGACGTATAAAAATTTATAGCGTCCTCTCAGTCCGTCTTCCATAATGTTTTTTATTTCGCTTTTCTTTAATGTGGAATTTAAATATTCTGCAGAAATTCCGATTCTGTTAAGATGCTCCACCTGGTCCTTCATCAGTGAAATCAATGGAGATATGACTAAAGTGATGCCTTCCAGCTCTAATCCGGGCACTTGAAAACAAAGTGATTTACCCGAACCGGTCGGTAAAACACCCAATGTATTTTGTCTGTTTTTAACAGAGTTGATAATATTACGTTGTTTAGGTCTGAACGTTTTAAATCCAAAATATTTTTCTAGTGTAGTCTCTATCATACTTTATCCCACCGTTTAAAACTGAATGTCTCAATAATTAATGATATATATTATACCCGATTTCTCGGCTGATTTGTTGGTTTAATGATTTTTTCTACAAAAAAACATCTGGAAATACTCCAGATGTTTCACTTTACATTTTTTCTTTGACCAGTTCTTTGGACAACCGGTAATCTATCGCTTTGAACAAGCTCTTCACCCATAAATTCTGTGCATACAGATTCGCATGGGCATCGTCGCAGTCAATCACTTTAAATTTAACTTTGGAACCGCGTCGTTTCTGTGACAGCTTATGCATATGATATGAAGGAATCGTTCCTACATGCTCTGCTGTTGTCGGCTGATCGAAATCATTGAGTGCAAGGACAGGCTCGCCTGCAGCAATGTACACCCCGCCCTTAATGCCCGGGTGGGTGATATTTGAAGAGTCGATCTCCAGTTCTTTACCTTCCAGATGGAGGGAAACTCTGTTCTTCTCTTTTGATACAGTGAATTCTGCACTTTCCAGAGTGTCATATACTTCGTCACTGACGTCCGGTCTTCTGACCACATGAAACAGATCGGATATATATATTTCAACAAGAGAGTATGTATCCACTCCCCAGCTCACCATGTTTTGATTGCGAAGCATATTGAACAGTTCATCATGCTGGAATGTATAGTCACGGCACATAATCACTTCGTCACCGGATTTTAATATATTGGAACCTTCGACTTTGATGCCGCCTGCCACCGCTATATATATTCTGTTGCCGCGCGGTGTGTCAACGAACTTCAGCACGTCTCCGCGGTCGAAAAGATATATTCTGTTCGGAAGCACTTCCTGATTGTTGCACCGGCCTGTAAATTCAGCACCTGAAAAAGCGATGATGGTCGGCTCGGTGAATTTAATGCTCGCCGGTTTGACAGTCATCTCTATTGTCAGTTCATCCTGTTTATTACCGACCAGCTGATTTGCCAGCTGATGGGCAAGCCTGTCACAGGCACCGTTGAATTCCTGACCTTCCGGCGAGGGCTGTTTGTTCAACGACTGGACGATTGAAAAAAGACCGCTGTCCTGAATGATTAAACTCACTTTAAAAACCCCTTTTCAACTAAAAATCTTTGTGCCTCTTCGACAACGAGTCTGCAGGGCTCGATAGTATCATGATTTTCCATCACTTTTATCGGCTCATACATGAAAGTCAATGTATTCTCTGTTGTAACTATTTCTGTTAAATACTCATGTACTGATGTGGCGAAAGCATTTGTCAGCCGTTTAAGAACCGCCGGATCTATGACTTCGTTCTGTTGGTATGTAACCGCATGATCACCATTAGCAAAAAACATCCTTGTCCTCCTAAGTACTAGTTATTGTAGAATAAGCCTAATTCAGCCGTTAAAAACTCAGTGATATTTGTAATGATAAAATACGTGATGATAATTGCTACGACCAGACCGGTGAAACCAATCAATACACCAATTATCTTTAAGTTATTATCTATTAAGTAAGTGACTACAAAATGTGTAAATAAGACGATACCGACAAGCAGTATTATTAGTAAAAAAGTAAGCATTTTTTCACCTCTATATTGTAAGTCTGATCTTTAGCCAGCCGCGGACACTGTTAATCAGATACACAGATACCCGGCCTTCTCTATATTTTTCAATAAAATCATCAATTGAATAATCTTTTTCCTGAATTGTTCCATCGTCCAATAAAGATTGTCTCATCACGCCATTTAAAATGCCTGTCTGTTCTGATGGCGTATAATGTTTATCGTCCTCTGAGATGACGATATTCCCGATGTTGAATTCGGTCAGCTGTTGATGTTCATTATAATATAAAACGATGTCGAAATCATTGTTTGGTATTTTGTAATGATACCTTACCGTCGTCTTATTCTCAATAAATTCAGGCGGTGCGTTAATCGGTTCACTGTACAGAACCGCATTTTCTTCCTCCCGGTCGTCAAGCGGCGTATGGGATATGACTAGTCCGCCGGTACGGTCCAATGTTGCCCTCAGCTTATATAAACCGTCGCTGATAGCTTCCGACTGCTTATATTCGCCGACTTTTTCAGTCAGATTGACCGCCTTGAAGCCAAATCTCTCAGCCGACAAGGCGAGCCGGTTCTCGTGATATTGAAGACGGGGCACCCGGCCGTCTTCAAGCCGCATCGATTCTATCAGCTCGAACTGTGCCTTCTTTAAAAATGCAGTCTTAGCCACAATTTCATCATACTCCGATGCAGGTTTTGAATCGTATGTAATTCCTCCGCCTGCACCATAAATATACTCTTCACCTTTTATATACAGCGTCCTGATCGGCACATTAAAGACGGATTCGCCGTCTGGATACATTATTCCAAGTGTCCCGCAATAATATTCTCTCGGTGTCGACTCCAGGGCATTGATGATATTCATGGTTGAAAGTTTGGGCGCCCCGGTGATGGAACCGCATGGAAACAATCCTTCCATTATATCTGTAAGATTTACACCTTCCGCAAGCTCTGCCTCGACTGTAGAAGTCATCTGAAAGACCGTCGCATATTTTTCTATTATGAACAGTTTCGGTACATTGACGCTGTTTTTCGCAGCGACTTTGGAGATGTCATTTCTAAGAAGATCGACGATCATGACATTTTCAGCCTGGTCCTTTTTCGACTCTCTAAGAAAGCGGTAGTTATCGTCATCTTCCTTCTCATTACTGCCGCGGGGCGCTGTGCCCTTCATCGGACGCGTAAGGATAGTTCTCTCTTTATCCGTTTCGAAAAACAATTCCGGTGAACAGCTGACGAGCTGTTCATCGCCGTACTCGATATACATGGCGTAATCGCCGTTATTAGAAGACATCAGCGTTTCAAACAAAGTATGGCCGTCGCCGTAAAAATTACCTTTTAATCTCGTCGTGTAGTTGACCTGGTAAGTATGACCGTCACGGATGTACTCCCTGACCTGCTCAATGTTTTTCATGATCTGATCCCGTGTTTCTGTAAACTCGGGCTCGGTCATTTCATATGTTGAGATTTCTCTGTCTGAGATGAACGCTCTGTAATCCACAGCATCTGAAAAGACCCCGATAATGAACTGTTCATTTTCCTGGTCGAATGACTCATAAGTGATGGCATTGATAACATAATAGCCGTCCTTCATATAGTCCTCTCCGGCTTTCAGCGCTTCATGAAGGCTGTGTGTCTGTTCTGTCATAACAAGGACCGGATTTGTAAAATACAAATCTTCCACCTGTGATTGTTTTTTAAATTTTGCATGTACGTGCACTTCTAGGCCTCCATTGCTATTTTAATAAAGTTGAATAACTGTTTTCTGCCGTCCGAGGATAAAATTGCTTCAGGATGATACTGCACACCGTAAATCGGCAGTGTCCTATGCTGGATGGCCATGTTCACACCATCGTCTGACTGTGCAGTCACATCAAACGCTGTACTTTCACCGGCACAGATCAGAGAATGATATCTTGTAACGGTCAAAGGCTGTCCGACACCTTCAAATATAAAATGACCAGAATGCCGGATGTCATAAGTATGCCCATGAATCGGCCGTTCGCCTCTGATGACATTTCCGCCTGTCATATGCCAAAGCATCTGATGGCCGAGACAGATTCCAAGTATCGGCACTTTCTTCCAATGCTGTTCAACAAAGCCAATCACTTCCTGCCGGTCTTTTGGATGGGACGGGCCGGGAGAGATGACCATACCGATGATGCCCTCGGGCTCAATCGACACTTCGTCCAGCTCATCCGGTGTTTTTATTAAAATTTCCACACCATATGGATTGCCTTCCATATAGTGGACAAGGTTGTATGTAAATGAATCATAGTTATCTATCATTAATATTTTCATAAGTATTCCGTATTCCTTTTGTTTTCCTATATTTTAGCATATATCATTTAATGTTAATATTTGTTCCTTTATATTCAGCCAGGTTTATGATTAAAAAGACCTGAAACGGGTAAATTATTAGAGAGTCCACAGAGCCCATTATATATATTCTTTGTAATAAAATGATTAGAATTATATATAAAAGGGTAATTAAATTTTAGAGCAAGAAAAAGAATATTGTTTCAAATGTTTTTATTTTATTTTAATTCGTTAAGGAGGATATCATTATGGGTTGGATTGTAACACTTATTGTCGGCGGTCTGATTGGTTGGATTGCCGGTGGAATTTTAGGTAAAGATGTACCGTTCGGTATTATCGGTAATATCGTCGCCGGGCTGGTCGGCGCTTCAATTGGTAACTCACTTGGCCTCGGCATAGGTCCTGAAATCGGCGGTGTAAGTCTGATTGGCGGCCTGATTGGCGCAATTATTCTCATTTTAATCGTATCATTTATAATGAAAGCAATCGGTGGCAACAAAGCTTAATAGAATTTATACAGTATAAAACCTGAGAATGTTCAATTCTCAGGTTTTTCTTTATCATATTTTGTCTCCTGGATTAACCAGCGCTTATCTCCCTCATTTTCTTTCCCAGTCAATAATCGTTCTTCTTTAATCTTATCCAGTTCAAGCCGCATATCTTCATTTTCCAGCAAATAGTTTTCCTGTTTGATCTGTTCCAGTTTTCTTTCTTCACGCATCTTCTTCAGCTGCAACTTTTCTTTTTCCTGGTTGAAATCTCTTGTTATCGCATAAAATGCTATACCTGCAATACTTATAATACCGAGACCGCCCAGGCCGACGAGTCCCATGATGACATCAAAAAAACCCATTTATTCAACACCTACAATTCACGTTCTTTACTTTCCTCAATCAGCCATCTGTCCTTCTTCTGGTCGTTACTTTCCCTCAAGGCTCTTTTTTCTTTTATTTTATCCAGCTCTATACGCATCTGTTTATTTTCCAGCAGATAGTTTTCCTGCCTGACCTGCTCCAGCTCTTTTTGCTCCCGTATATGGTCAACCTTCAGCCGATCATCCTTTTGATCCGAACGGCGCTTTATCGCATACAGCGGCACTGCAAAAAACAATACGACCGGCACCGTGGCCACCAAAAATTCAAAAATCCCCATACCCCTCACCTCATAGGTTTTATTATTAACTATATTTTATCATTAAATTGTAAGAAAATATGTTCCCGAATGGTTTAAATTGAATAAAATTGTAAATTGCTGAAAATAAAAATCTCTGTACTCATTCAGCACTGCGAACAGGAATGAGTGACGCCATTTGAATACAGTTTTCAGCAAGATTTAAAACCGCCGGGTATCAAAGGATATCCGGCGGTGTCTGTTGTTTATATTTTAATTATCTTTTTCACCTGATGAATCTTCATCGCTGATGATATTATAGCCTTTCATCAGAGCGACCTGTTTGATTGTATGATTGTCTGTATCGAGTACAATCCACTTGTCCTTTTCGGTGTTGATATAATCGTCGACTTCGATATCTGCATTGACGCTCTGCATCCAGCCGCCGATAGTATCGATATCGTCACTGTCCTTGAATTCTATGCCGAAGTCGTCAGTAATATCATCAATCAGTACACGGCCGTTAATATGATAGATGTTATCCTCAACTTTTACGATATCGGGCACTTCATCTTCGTCGAATTCATCTCTGATTTCACCGACGATTTCTTCCAGAATATCCTCCATCGTAATCATCCCTGCTGTTCCGCCGTATTCATCGATGATTAATGCGATATGAACGCGTTCGCGCTGCATTTTTATCAGTGCATCACTGATGCGTGACACTTCGGTAATCAACGGGATGTCATGTATATAGTTATCCGGTCCGACATTACTGCTGGAGACGTGATTTGTTAAAAATTCACGAACGTTGATAAAACCGATAATCTGATCTTTATCGCCACTGTCATCAGTGACAGGATAACGTGTGAAATTATGTTCCTGAACAGCTTCGAGCACATCATCAATTTCTATGGGCTCGGTTAATGTAATCATCTGCGTCCTCGGGACCATAATATCCTTTGCCAATCTTTCATCAAATGAAAAGATATTCTGCATGTACGCAAGTTCAGTGTGGTTGATTTCACCACTCTGATAACTGTTCGTCATGATGACTTTCAATTCTTCTTCCGAGTGCGCCTGTTCTGTCGGCATATCTTTAAATCCGACAAGTCTCAAAAGGAATCTTGAAGTACCGTTCATCGACCAGATCAATGGTTTCATGATTATTCCAAAGAAATACATCGGTCTCGAAAACGTCATTGCCATCTGTTCTGCGTATTGGATTGCGACCGTCTTCGGTGCGAGTTCACCCACCACGACGTGCACAAATGTAACAATCGCAAATGCGAATGCCACAACAAGCGGCGTAGTTAAGTCTTCAGGCACGCCTATAAAAGTGAAAAGCGGGTGAAGAATTACTTCGAAAGTCGATTCACCGATCCACCCCAGGCCTAAAGCTGTCACTGTAATACCCAGCTGACAGGCTGATAAGTAATAGTCGAGCTTCTGTGTCATGGATTTTACTAAAACGGCTTTTTTATTTCCTTCATCTATAAGGTTGTCCAGACGCGATTGTCTTGCTTTTACTAATGAGAATTCCGATCCTACGAATAGCATCGTTAATAATATTAATATTATAAATAAAAATAAATTTATAAAGGTTGATATATCCAAAATGTTCCCTAAAAGGGATTCACCTCCGGTAATTTTTGACCACGATTGTGCAATATTGAATTATTTATACTGATATAATTATCACTTAGCAGCGTAAGTAATAATTTAATTTTCAAAATCGCCTTCCCAATTGCAGTCACCTCCACCAAAAGTTAATTATTAAGAGTATTTTACCACAGATGAAAGCAATTTTACTATTAAATCCAACCACTTAAATTTGTAGATATTTTTACACATCAAAATATGTATTGAAAACGCATATAGTTTTGTCTTATAATGATACTTGTAAAAATTAAAGGTGGTGTAGTAATGTGTTATTCCAATTTAGATGAACGCCTTTGTTTCAATCTATATAATATACAGCGACAAGTGAACCGCTTCTATTCCAATCACGTTCTGCACGATACTGATTTGACATATACACAATATCTGGTTCTCACCCTTTTATGGAAACATGAAAAACTGAACCTTAAAACGATAGCAGAATTACTTCAGCTCGACAATGCCACAATCTCCCCTCTGATCAAAAGAATAGAAAATCTCGGGTACGTCAAGCGCGAAAAAGACATCTATGATCAAAGACATGTATATGTAACAGCAACTGAGACAGGCAAAAGTTTAGAAGAGAAAATCGGACATAGATTTTCATTATTTACCGAACACCTCTCAATGAGCCGGGAAAAAAATGATGAGCTTCTGGAAACACTTAAACTGATAAATTCAGATTTAAATAAATTAAAAATAACTCAGCCGTGACGGCTGAGTTATTTTTTTATTGCCCTTTAATCAATCCGAACCCTACTGTCCCATGTCCGACATGTACTCCGGCTACAGGCACAAGCGGTTCAAATACTAAATTCAGGTTGGGCAGCTGATCCTGAATCATCTTTTTCCATTCTGAGGCAAGCGATTCATGGCCGGCATACGGTATCGCCAGCGTTTTTATCGCGTCATCTTTCACATGGTTTTCCAAAGTCTGCAGTATATGGGAGATCATCTTCTTCTTTGTTCTGACCTTATGTCCCACAATCACTTTCCCATCTTCAAATTCAAGTTTCAGCTGGACCTGCAGCAGCGTTGCAAGCACGGATTGTGATGCAGACACACGTCCGCTTTTTCTAAGCTGTGAAAAACTGTGCGGCAGCAGATAAAGCTGCGAATTATCGATCATCTTTGTAACCGCCGCTTCAACTTCTTCCAAAGTTTCTCCATTTTTTCTGCCTTCCACCACGCGCACAATCATCTGTCTCATCGGATAACTGCCGGTTCTGGAATCGATGACGCACGACGGCTTGGAAATCTCTTTTGATACACTCAGCGCACTCTGGTATGTTCCTGTGAGTTCACTGGATGCATGGATGGAAATTACTGAGTCGTACTGGTCATCCTGTTCTATCTCTTCGTATATATCCATGAATTCGCCAATGGTCGGCTGTGAGGTTTTAGCACCCTCCCCACTTTCTTTCAACAGGTTATAAATCTCTGTGACAGATTTATCCACACCGTCTTTATATGCAATCCCATCAACGATAACGGACATCGGTAACACTTTAATGTCATGCTCCTCGATAAAAGATTGTTCTAAACCGGATGCAGAATCAGTTATGATCGCATATTTTTTCACAATTATCCTCCTCAATACATATCAAACATAGTGTAGCATGATGAATCGTCCATCTACAAATAATCCCTGAACCTTTTAACCGCTTCATGGACAGCACCGCCGCGCGAGATCAATTCGTCGTATGTGCCGCTCTCTATAATACGGCCATTCTCAATGAAATGTATCCGGTCAAATTCATGAATATGGGACAGATCATGTGTACTTACAATGACCGTCTCCCTGTCCAAAATCGACTGCCAGACTTTTTCCTGCAGCGCTTTATTCAACTTGGCTGACGGCTCATCCAGTATCCACCAGTCATTATCCTCTATAATCATCCGGATAAAGTGCATTCTTTTCTGCTCGCCGCCGGACAGCTGCCCTGTATAATAAACAAAATCATCAGGAATGAAATGGCCCAGATCAAATTCCATAAGCAGTTTTTTTATTTCTTCATCAGGGATTTCGAAATGACCAAACATCGTCAGATTATCCCGGATGGTCGCATTATAAAAATCCAGATGCTGCGGCATGACACCCATATCCCGCTTTTCAATCAGCCTGTTGAGCAAGGTTGTCTTACCTGAGCCGCTGCTGCCGATAATCGCATGTTTCTCACCGGCGCCGACTGTAAGACTGACGTCTGACAATGCATCGTATGCCCCGGCAGGATATTTATAGGAAACATTGCTTAAAGTCAGCCCAGGTCCGGAGTCCTTCGGTGCACTTTCGATGTTCGATGCCTCATTTTCTATCTGTTCGACTTTCTGCTTTGTATTGAAGTATTGGCTCGCCGGTTCTACAACCGGAGTCAGTACTTCAAAGAAGCTGATGACAAGCAGTATCAGCATCGGTATTAAAAATATATGGTCATCCTGCATCAGGAGTATGACCGCTGTAATGATGCCGAGCTGTATCATGCCGCTCAGAAAATCGATCATTGAATCTTTAAAGCTTTTCCTGTTTTGATTACGGGCGATTGAATTCAGCTGATCATCAATACCTGACTGGACATCCTTATGTTTACCGTCGATGAAAAGGTCCGTGAAACCGTGGATAAACTGATACGTCTTAAGAAATGCATTCGTATCCAGCCTGTCATACTCCGAATCAATTTTATCGTCCCATCTGCTGAAAACAAATGGCAGAACGCCGAGCATCAGCAGTGCGACTATGAGTGATATGACCACCATCACCGTGTTGAGCAGAGCAGACAGCAGAATGATGACAATCGACAGCAGTGCTGCGACAACGTAAGGATAGATGATGGTAATATAATAATTCTCGATATCTTCGAAGTGGCGGCTCAATGTCTGGATGAACCGGACGTTGTGCCTGTCTTCGTCATCGGATAACGTCGACTCGAAATACCGTGTACGCATTCTTGAAATCAGTTTAAATGTCGAGTTATGAGACAGAAGGCGTTCCAAATACTTCAATCCACCCTTCGTCATGCCGAACAGTTTTATCATTGAAATGATCAGCAGGATGACAAATATCGGCGGCTCGAAAAAGCTCAGACTGATCATATAACCGCTGAGTCCGAAAATCGATATGCCAATCAGGCTGCCGACCACACCGAGCAGTATGCTGTATACTACGTGCTTCTTCTCATTTCTTAAGTATTCCATCATATACCACCTCTTTCTATTCTTTTATTCTCAAGGTGATAATGTGTATCGCTGATATTCAGCAGTCTTCGTCTGTGAACAACCGCAATGATTGTTGAAAACTCTTTGAATCCATTCAAATGATCCAGCACTATACTTTCCGTTTCAGCATCCAGAAACTCGGTCGGCTCATCCATGACGATGATACCCGGCCGTTTTAAAAGCACCCGTGCGATTTTCAGACGGACGATTTCACCGCCAGAAAACGGCACATTATTATTTACAATCGGTGTATGGATGCCTTCAGTCAGCTTTTCCACACTGTCCATCAGTTTCAGCTTTTCAAGTATACCGAGCACCGCTTCCTCGCCGGATTCGCCGTCGGAAAGATACTCGAATAATGTACTGTCATTAAAATAAAGTTCATCAGAAATATAGCCGATGTCTTTTGTGGCCAGTCTGACTTCACCGCTCTCCGGCGGATGCAGTCCGACAATCGTCTTCAGGAGCGTTGTCTTCCCTTCTCCCGAAGGTCCGGTAATTGCATTGATGGTCCGCAGCCTGAACCTGATATTTATACCCTCGGCCAGGCGCCGGTCACCGTAGCCGATATCAAGATTTTCCAGCTCGACCGCATAGTCTCCTGAAGCAGATACCGTTCTGTACTCTTCATGCTTTGCCGGTGTCCTCAGCCATTCATTCACTTTATCCAGATGCCCTCTGGCCAGCTGGCCATTATGGAATTCCACGCCCAGCACTTTGAGTGCATTATAAAATTCCGGTGCGAGCAGCAGCGTAAAGAACGCCGCATAAAAGGTGATGTTTTCAAATATGATGATCTGCAGCCCGATTTCGAGCGCCACAAGACCGATACCGAGTATCGTTATGAATTCGAGCATCAAGGACGATTGGAATGCATATTTCAAAATCTTCATCGTCTGCGTTACAAAGTCTTTATTGTTCTCTTCCAGCCTGCCTTTGACAGACGCTCTTGAACCTGTGTAACGAACAGTATCCTTACCGCGTACAAGATTTAAAAATAAAGTCCCCATATCATCGAACTTGGAGGCCTGCTTATATGACTCGTCTCTCGTCTGCAGCCCGACCAGCACATAATAGAGCGGTACAAACGGTGCTGTCAGAAGCAGGATGATGGCTGCGTTCCTGTGTATGAAAAACAGCACGATGATGATGACAACGAGCTTGACCATCGTGTTGACGATCGTCGGTATAAACACCTGCTCGAACGGACGGTATTTTTCCAAATGTACATAAAGCGCATTTAAAAAGGACTCTGATTTTTTATTCGTTGTATCGTTCACTTTGGATAACAATTGATTTCCGTAGCGTTCCATGCGTTTATGGGCGACATGGGCGGTGCTGTATTGATAAATTGCACGCAAAAGTATGAATGCCGTGAAATAAACCAGCATCCAAACGAGCAAAGTGTATGATAATGTCTGATCTCCGACGATGAAGTCAGATAAAATGACTGACAGATAATGTCCGAAAAAGACATAAAATATAATCATCATGAGGGAGATCAATGCATAAATTGTCAGCCATTTTCTTGGAAATTCTATTTTCATTCTTAACGCTTCCTAAAATAAATTTGAAAAAAACGTGAAGTAATCTTCACGTTTCATCCGCCAATATAACTCATATTGATTTTCTTGCGCGCCTGGCGCCTTTCTTCAGTGATTTCAGTTCTGATTTCAGAATAACGGTCATCACGCTTATTCCACACACCGACCAGAATATCCTGCAGCTCTGAATCATCTATACCGTCACGCATCAATGTTTTAATGTCGAACCCTTCGACAGCAAACAGACAGCCGTAGAATTTGCCATCTGATGACAGCCTCGCACGTGTACATGTAGAACAGAAGCTCTCTGACACGCTCGTAATGAATCCTAAGTAAGACTTCGCATCTTTATGGCGGTACACTTTGGCCACTTCACCATAATATTTCGGAGAGCGCGGTTCCAGGTCGAACTCTTTATCCAGTATCTCCATAATCTCTTTTTTGGTGACCACTTTATCGAAATTCCAGCCGTTATCATTACCGACGTCCATAAACTCGATGAAACGCAGTGTGACACCATCCAGCTCTTTGAAGTAACGCGTCATCGGTACAATTTCGTGTTCGTTCAGCCCTCTCTGGACAACCATGTTCACCTTGATTTCAAAACCGATGGATTGTGCATATTTAATCTGTTCCAGTATTCTCGATGTACCGATTCCTCTGTCGTTAATCTGGCCGAACAGTTCGTCATCCAGTGCATCCAGACTGATGTTCAGCCTGCGAAGGCCCGCATCGTATAACTTCTGGCCGTGTTTCTTCAACAACAGACCGTTCGTCGTCAGTCCGATATCTTCAATACCCTCTATATCATTCAACATTGCTATTAACTCGTGTAAATCTTTACGGAGTAACGGCTCACCACCGGTAATCCTTAATTTCTTAACGCCCATGCTTGCATATATTTTTGCGATCCGCTCAATCTCTTCAAAGGACAACAATTCATCCTGCTTCATAAATTGAAAGTCATCGCCAAATATCTCCTTAGGCATGCAATAGCGACATCTGAAATTACATTTATCCGTTACAGAGATGCGAAGGTCTCTTATCGGCCTGCCAAACTTATCTGTAATCTGCTCAGTCATAGCATCCCTCCTTATTCTATATCACTTTTATAATTTATATTCCTGAATATTTCCGGGCGCTCTTCCGTGTCGGCCACATCCAGCATTTTGACCTTCTGATTATTGAAGAACGCCTTGAAACTCAACCGTTCTGACTTGAGCTGCCCTTCCAATTCATCTATTAGATCAGTCCCCTGGAAGACACTGATTGTTGGATGCATTTTATCATCTTCCGCTGAGACAATGAAAGTATTTGGATTGGCCACTGCCGAATCATACAGCTTTTTCAGCCATTCCGCCGTAATGAACGGTGTGTCGCATGAGACCACCAGGAGCCTGTCTCCCGGGTGGGCCTTCGCTGCCGCATACAGCCCGCCGAGCGGCCCGTAGTCCGGATAGTCCGCATCATCGATGACCGTCTCATAATCAAAGTACGGCTCAAGTGTCTCATTTGTGTTGATGACTATATCATCACATACTCCGGATTCCGACAAAACATCGTAAACATGCTGATACATCTTTTTACCACCCAATTCATACAGACTTTTCTGTTCGCCGAAGCGGGTGGACTTACCGCCCGCCAGCACGATGCCGATTGTTTTCATCAGCCGCCGCTCACAGGCGGTATAAGCGCAATCATATCTCCGCTTGATACAGTATGATCATCCTTGACGAATGACTCATTGCTCGCCACCTGGAAGACCTCGCCGTCCAGAACCGGATAGTCTGCATAAATTTTATTTTTCAAATCTATCACTTTCATTGAACCGTCTGTGTCCAATTCAATAACGTCCTTGCCCACTTTTTCCTTCAACCCGGCAAAAAGCATTACTTTCATCGTTATTTCTCCTCTATACTGGAATGATAATGACGGGAATCTCCGATCCACTCTTCACCATCAGACCATATTTCTTTTTTCCATATCGGAACAACCTCCTTCAGACGCTCGACTGCATATTCATTCGCCCTGTAGCTGTCCGCTCTGTGCGGCGAGCTCGTAACAATGACTACCGCGATGTCGGATATATCGAGTTTGCCGATACGGTGGCCGATAGAAGTCAACACTCCCGGCCAGCGTTCTGAAATTTCCCCGCCGATCTGTGCGAGCATTTTTTCAGCCATCGGAACATATGCTTCATATTCCAAATATACCGTCTGGGTGCCTTTCGTCCATTCCCGGACATGCCCGGTAAATGTACAGATGGCCCCCTGCTTCTCATTCAAGACAAAATCGTGATACGCCATCGGTTCAAGTGGTGTTTCAACTACTTCAAACTGTTTCATTCATCTATACTCCATTCTTTAAACCAAGTCATGATAGTCTCTTCATCATAACGTATATCAAATGTTTTTAACACATTCCGAAGACCGATATTATTTAACTTTGTGTGACCGTGTTTGAAAGAATACTCCATAAAAATTTTAGGATAATCTTCATCTTTATAACCTTCTATTAAAATAAAATCCACGAGCTTCGAATAGTCTTCTATCTGCTTCTCAAGATCCGGCTCTTTATTTTCAACAGTCATCACAGTGCCCGGCGTATTCAGCATTGTGAAGTCCGATCCGCTCTCTATAAATTTGCCGGTATCAGTCGTCGAGTCGTGAACATCGTCACGGTGATGATTTTTAATGACCGCCACTTTGCGGTCCTGCTCTTTAAGATATTTGATCATGCGGTTGACTGTCGTCGTCTTGCCGCTGTTTTTAAAACCGGTAATCTGCAGAATCTTCATCTATTCCACTCCGAAACGGTCGGCACTTGAAGTGACGTCAGTCATCATCACTTTGACCGCATCCCCTTTTTCAAACCCTCGCGTACCGCCCGGCATTACGATGACACCGTTACTTTTAGCGATGGAAGTGACCGCGTTTGACTTGTTGAATCCGGCAGGTTTTGCATAAACCTCACCATTGATATACTGCACTTCCGCACGGATGAAACGTGTGAACGGATTCGGTTTTGTGAAATCTTCATCGAGTGTCGCATCGATAAACGGTGCATGCACATTTTCAGAACCCATCACTGCCTGAACGGCAGGACGCACGAACAGTTCAAACCCTGAATAACATGCAGACGGGTTGCCGCTTAAGCCGAACAGGAATTTATCCCCAAGCTTGCTGACTGTCGTCACACTTCCCGGTCTCATCGCGACTTTGTTGAATAGCACTTCCGCACCGAGTCTCTCGTAAATTTTCGGCAGAAGATCGTAATCTCCGACAGATACACCGCCGGTCGTGATAATCATGTCGACCTCTTCGAGCATCTGTTTCATATTGTCATGCAGCGTATACAGGTCATCACTCTGCATGTGGTATCTCTTGCCTTCTATGCCCGCTCTTTTCAGCTGTGCAAGAATCATCGGTGTATTTGAGTTTCTGATTTTACCGCGGACCAGCGCTTCGTCTACATCGAGGAGTTCGCTGCCCGTCGATAAAACACCGACGATCGGTTTTTTATATACTTCCACTTCACTGTAGCCGAATGTTGCCAGCACAGCGACAGTTCCCGGATTGATGAGTGCACCTTTTTCTAAAATGACATCACCTTCGGAACTCTCTTCTCCCTGCACGGCAATGTTTTCACCCGGGTTAAAAGTTTTACGGACCGTGAAGCCCTCATCAGTTTCTTTCGCCTGTTCAAACATCACCACAGTATCCGCACTCACAGGGATTTCTGCACCTGTCATGATTCTGAACGCTTCGTTTCCCTTCAGCTCATAATCACTTGTCGAACCCGCAGGCACCTCTTCAGCCACTTTGAACGGCACCCGGTTATCGCCGCTTGCCCCTTCAGAGTCAGCCGCCCTGATTGCAAATCCGTCCATCGCCGACTTCGTAAATAAAGGCACATCATGTGTTGCGACAAGATCATTTGCCAAAATACGACCGTGCGCATCGTGGTAAGAAACAACTTCAGTATCCGTCAATGTTACATTTTCCAAAACGCGTCCTACTGCATCACTTACTTGTATCGGTTTTCTATTTATAGTCATTAACTCTCCTACTTTCCAGAAAAATTTCATTATAAATCATTGTACTTTACATCATTTCACTCGATTACAATACGGGCAGGCGTTAAGCCTTCATCCCTCATTCTACATTAAAAAAGGGCCGATTCCCAATGCCTCGCCCACCGTTGAGCTTTTTCTTACATTAATTAATTCAGGAAGATGACTCGGGCATCTGTTCTTGATCCCATTACGATTTTCATACCTTACCCGGGGCATCATGCTTCAGTAATTACAGAATCTCCTCCCCCCTGCGTGCTTGATTGTGTTTCGTATCTTTTTCATGTCTAAATGCGTATAATATTGAACATAAGTTACAAATGGTAAGAAGCCGTACGTGCTGTTCTTATGTATGCAGTAACTGACCTATACATTAAAAAGGATGGTTGGAATGACAGATTTTACTCACTTTAACGAAGAAGGCCGCGCTAAAATGGTCGATGTCTCTGATAAAGAGGTTTCTACGAGAATCGCAAGAGCATCGAGCTCGGTAGAAGTCACTGAAGATATATATAAAGCAATAACCGAAGATAAAATCAAAAAAGGCGACGTACTTTCAGTTGCCCAGATCGCCGGCATCATGGCCGCAAAAAACACACATCAGATCATACCGATGTGCCACCCGCTGTCACTGTCCGGTGTTGATATTTCATTCAGTTGGGATACACACTCCGGATACCTTTTGAACATTATCACGGAAGTGAAGACAAAAGGACAGACCGGCGTCGAAATGGAAGCCCTCACCGCCGCAAGCGCCGCAGCACTCACTGTTTATGACATGTGCAAGGCACTCGATAAAAGCATGATCATTCACGAAACCAAACTCGTATCCAAATCCGGCGGCAAATCCGGAGACTATACAGCCGAATAACAGAACATGTGTATACCCCTGCTCACCCGGAGTGCTTTTTATCTCTGAGTGAGCAGATTTTTTATTTTTCTGCTCGCTTGATGCGATTTTCAGCGCTGAATGAGCAACTGTCGGCTTTTATTATTATTAAAATACGATGCAGCTGTTCAGTCAGCACCGATTTCGTTTCTATCTAAACGTTTCCCACCTCGAAATGTGCAGCCGGCGACAATTTCCAGCTTGTCTTCACAGCAAACGTCCAAAAACGTTCAGCCAGGGACAAATTCCGGTCTATCTGCACACAAATGTCCTCCAAGTGTTCACTCAGCCTTAAACAGTGCGGCATCTCAACGCCGCTCTCGGGACAAAATAAAAAACTCCCGGCAAGATGTATTCCGGGAGTTTTCCATATATCAATCTTCTTTTGTCACTTCGAACACGAGGTGGTTCAGTTCAGGAACGACGAGTTTTTCCATTGCCAGCTTGACTGCACCGCTCGAACCCGGCATCGAAATGATGACCTGATTGGCATGCGTGCCTGCGACCGCTCTTGAAAGAATACTTCTAGAGCCGATGTCTTTTGTGTAACTCAGCATACGGAAAATTTCTCCGAAACCCTCAATTTCTTTATCGAAAAATGGTCTGACGGCTTCAATCGTCACATCTCTTTGTGCAATGCCTGTCCCGCCTGTCGTAATTACCGCATCGACACCTTTATCCAGCATGGCGGAAACAGCTTTTGTAATCGAGGCTGTATCATCTTTGATGATTTTGTAATTGTCTTCATCAACCACAGTGTTGATATCGGCCAGATACTCCTGCACCAACTTGCCGCCTTTGTCAGTTTCTACAGTTCTTGTATCACTTACAGTTATTACTGCAACATTAATATCACGGTCAATTCTTTCAACTATGCTCATGTATATTCTCCTATCCGAATAATTGATTCACTATCGTTCTCGCTTTATTCGTCTGATCTGCGCCATGGATTAATAGACGGCCGTTATTGAAACTTACTATGCGATAGTCATCATATTTGAATTCTACAAAATACGGCGTTTCATTCATGGGTATATCGCGTGTCGCAAGAGCTTTCACTACAGTGTCCTTCGTCAGGCGCTCATCTATATACTGGACAGTATCCCTGCCGCATAGACGCATTGACATCTGGCCGCCGCTTCCCTCTTTGAGTTCAGGGAATTCATGTGTCCCGCATGTCGGGCATTCCGCATCAACCATACCGTCAATCTTGAACTTCATGTGATCCATATCCCATGTATTGCCCATACGCATATAATACGGCGCTTCAAACTGTCCGGTCATAATTTTGAATGCTGTTGTGACCTGCTCTGAGACCGCCATATGCACTGCCGGAGAAATCACACCGACAGTGTCGCATGTCAAAGTCGTTGTCGGCAGCACAGGGACCATGCATCTGTAGCACGGCGTCTGACCTGGTACAAAGCCGCAACTGGAATATGACGCTTCCACACATGCTGCATTCACCCACGGCTTGTCCAGCTTGAATGCCACGTCATTGATGAGCATCCGTGTATCAAAATTATCCGTGCCGTCCAAAATGATATCCGCCTCTTTTGCGAGCGACTCCATCAAAATGGCATCGGCGTGGGCAATATGTGTTTCTATTTCCATATCGCTCCTGATATTTTCAAGGCGTTGTTTCGCTGCGATGACTTTGGGAACTTTATTATCAGCATCGTCTTCAGTGTACAATGTCTGTCTTTGCAGATTGGACATTTCCACATAATCCCGGTCGATCAGAATAATCTTTTTGACACCAGCTCTCGCAAGCATTTCGCCTGAAAGCGAACCAAGCGCCCCCACCCCGACGATGAGTACCGTACGGGATTGGATGAGGCGCTGTCCTTCACTGCCTATTTTATTGAATAAAGTCTGTCTTGAATAACGATTCATTATATTCACTCTCTAAATACTATTTGCCTTAACTTTACTACGCAAGTAGAGCATTGTAAACAAAGCGATCACGCAGGCACCCGTCAGAAGATGGAATGCAAGCATATATGTGCCTGTCGCTTCGAAAGTCGACTGCATCACAAGCGGCGGGAAAAATCCGCCGAGTCCGCCCATCATGGCTACAAAACCGTTTGCGATTCCTGACTGCTGCGAGAAGTACATCGGTACGAACTTAAATACAAGTCCGTTTCCGATACCTGCGAATACCGATGTCAATAAACAACCGATTGTGAACATGATCAGGCTTTCATAAGTAAATGACAGCAGCAGACCTGAAAGTGTCAGACCGACAAATGAAATCATCACCATTGTTATCGGATCGAATTTATCACCGAGCATACCGCCAACCGGTCTGAGCAATGTTGCTATCACTATGAACCCCGCTGTTCTGAATCCGGCATCCGCTGTCGACAGTTCAAAGAATGTCACCAGATAGTTCGGCAGAAAAATACCGAATGCAACGAACACACCGAAAGTGATGAAATACCAATAGTTCAGGAAGTAGAACCTGTAATCCGACATTGCTTCTTTAAACTGCTTACCCAGCGGAAGATTGACTTTCTTCTCACCTTTATCTCCCAGGAAGAACTGAAGAAGTGCAAACAATGCAAGGATAATCAGATAAGTCTGTACAGCTGCCTGCCAGCCGCCGAGCATACCTGCAAGTACAGGCGCACCGAAGCTTGTTACCGCTGTACCGATGTTACCCATACCGTATACACCGTTTACGAAACCATGCTTATTCTTTTCATAGTATTTAGGCAGAGCGGTTACACCAATACTGAACGTCGCTCCCCCGATACCTAAAAATACTGCAGCGATAATTAAATCTGTCGTCGTTGTCGCCATACTTAAATAAAAGACTGGAATCAGTAAAAAGATAAAGCTCGCCAAATAGACTAACCTTGCTCCAATTTTATTCGTCATAATACTGAACGGTATCCTCAAAATAGAGCCCAGTATCGTCGGTAAAGCGATGATTAATGCCTGTTGCGAAGCCGCTTCAGGAATGTCTTTCACAATTTCCGGAAATAACGGTGCAAGCAGTGTCCACACCATAAATCCAACCAATAAACTGAATGTTTGAAGAAATAATTGCTTTTTTCCCATAGTCTCTGACATACGATCAACCTCACTAGTTTGTGATTTTATTTACAATATTATTATAAAACGAATCAGAAAGCGTTGAAAGAGGGAAATCCCTATATAAACCAGGTTATTCTACAATTAATGTATTCACTTGTTCCAGTAAAACTTCTTCATCAATTTCCTTAAGCATCTTTTCGGCCATATCAAACAGAACGGCCTCTTCTTTAACCATATGTACCATCAAAACTTCATAAGCTTCCATAACATCTCCGACCATATCGTGCATCGTGCTGATATCCATATCTGTCGATACCTGCTCGGAATGATGAAGGAAATGATCGATATAAGCATCAATTTCTGCGTGCTCTTCTTCTATGGATAAAATCGGACCTTGTTCATAGCCGATATAAACCCCGAGCATCGGGAAGAAATACTTCTCTTCTTTTTCCTGATGCTTTTTCAAAGGTACCCTGAATGTTTTCAGCTTTTCCCTGATTTCCTTGATTGCCATCATACCTTCGAGACGACTGTATACATCATCATTTTCAAATTTCAATACGAATTGAAACCATTCATTCATCAAATGCCTGATATAATGGTGTTCATTTTCCAATACACGAAGTGCCTTAACTTTATATTTAAATTCATTTGTCTTCATGAATATCCATCACCTATCATTAAATATCGAAAAGTTTCTTTTTAACAGCATATTCCACTAATTCCGGCCTTGATGACAAATCGAGTTTATCCATAATTCTGGACTTATGCGCTTCCACGGTTTTCACTGAAATATACAGCATTTCGGCAATGTCTTTATTGCCGTAACCTCTCGCTACAAGCGGCAGTATTTCGAGCTCTCTCTGAGTCAATATGTTAAACGGTTCTTTATCATGCTCCAATGTCTCATCACTGTTCAAAAACTTTTCAAAAGAATCATTCATCAATACCGGATCTATATACCTGTCGCCTCTCGCCACCGTTCTTATTGCACGTATCAGTTCATCATCGGGCGAGTTTTTCAAAATATATCCAAGTGCCCCGCTTCTGAACGTATGTGTGATATATTCTTCATCATCGTACATCGTGAGTATCAAAATCTTAACATCAGGGAATACCTCATGTATTTTACTCGCTGCAAAAAGTCCGGATTCGCCCGGCGGCATGCTTAAATCAAGCAGAAGGACATCGGGTGAGAGTTCTTTCACTTTGTCAAAAGCCTGGGTTCCGTCCGCTGCAGTACCGACCACTTCCATATCCTCCTGGTAGTTGAGCAGCATCGTAAAACCGGTTCTTACAACGGCATGGTCATCCGCAATTACTAATCTCATACAATACTCTCCTCTACGGGGATAAACCCTTCAACTTTAGTGCCGATGCCCGGCTCGCTGTTGATGTTCAACGTCCCCTCGACACTGCTTATTCTTTCCTGCATGCCAAATAAACCGAGACCAGAGCCTTTGGGATCATCCTCCATAATAAAGCCATTGCCTTCATCTTTAATTTCAAAATGAATGTGCACGGCATTAAATGATACTACTTCCTGGAGTTTGACTGATACTTCATCACTGTCTGAGTATTTGGCAGCATTGAATACCGCTTCCTGTATCACACGGTAGACTACGGTCTCTATCTCGGGCTGATATCTTTGCCGTTTAAGATTCGTGTCAAAATTAACCAGTATCCCGTACTGTTTTTCAGTCCATTTAAAGTGTGTTTTCAATGCAGCTTCAATACCCAGATCATCAAGGCTCGCCGGTCTCAGTTCCACTGAGATATTCCGAACATAGTCCAGCAGGTAGCTGAGTGTGTCCTCGGAATTTTTTATTCTTTCATCTAATTCTTCACGGTCCAAAGTATATTTGAACAATCGCATTTCAAGCAGCAGATTCAACAGCTCCTGAGTGACGCCGTCATGTAAATCCCTTGAAATTCTTTTTCTTTCATTCTCCTGTGCCTGGATGATCCTTTGGGTCAACAGTTTCTGATGTTCAAACTCCTGTTGTTTCATAAGTTCCGATAAAGGGTTCAAAGTGAAAACGCTGATGTTGTTTTCATGGTCGATCTGCTGGAAATTCGCAACATATGCGACCTTTTCCCCGCTGCGGGTGCGCATATAGACTTGAAATGTCAGTTTTTCCTTGGACAACAGAAAACAGTTACTGCAGTCGTAACTGCCGTTATTGCCCACACCTAAACAATGACCGCAAATATTAACAAATTGATTGCGGTCATAATCTCGTTCGTCTAATGTAGTTTGTGCTTCTTCATTCATATAGACAATTTCGCCATGTCTGTCTACGAATATAATCATCTCTTTCGATTGATGAAACATCGCTTTCAAGAGCGATGTTAAGTCCTGTATTTTCATATAGCCATCATCTCTTTTAATATTTCTATGCGTAATGTTTCTTCCACATCCGTTTTTAATGATTCATACTTCGATTCGCTGATCTGACTTGGTTTTCTATTGCCTAAAACAAGTACCCCTACAACTAGTTCATCATCACTCCAGATTGGCATTGCAACAAAGGATTTCACTTTTTCAAAGTATAGGATGGGATAACGCAAAAGCCCTTCCTCATCATATATCTTACTGACATCCTGAATGACCAGCGATTTACCGGTTTTCAATACCAAGCCGGGCAATCCGGCTCCTTTTCTAAGTTCCATCCGCTTCCATCGCTGATTTTCACTGCCAAAGACATATTTCCATTTAAACGTGAAATTCCTGCGACTGTTGGTAGTGTCAGTCAAAGCAATGATTTCAAATTCGTACTTCTCTTTTAACCTGTACAAAGTGTCTCTGATTGATTGATTCATAGCTATCTCCCACCAATTTTAAGCAATCGCCTATTTATGCTTGCGATAGACTATATAGCTTCTGCCCACATAGTTGAACGGTAAGCTCCAAGCATGCACGAGCCGTGTTGCCGGCCACAGTGCAAAGATCACAAATGCTGCAAGGACGTGAATTTTAAATGACAGAGGTACATCTGACATCACTGCTGCATCCGGTGAAAATGTAGCAAGACCCCTTACCCACACTGAGATCGTCTGACGATAGTCAAAATCGGTTACAATATTATTTGTTACCAGTGTAGCATACACGCCCATGAAAGTTATAAACAGAAGCAGGAAATTCACAATCATATCTGAAGCTGAACTTAGGCGGCGGATCGACTTGTTTGTAATTCTGCGGAATGTCAGTAAAAACATGCCCGCCAGCAAAACGACTCCAAAAAATCCGCCTACATACATCGCACCGAGGTGATAAATGTGATTGGTCACTCCAATGGCACTCAACCAGTGAGCAGGCACGAATAAACCGACAATATGCCCTAAAAATACTGGTATTACAGCCAAGTGGAACATGATGCTACCAATCATCAATTGTTTCTTTTCAATGAATTCACTTGATTTTGCCGTCCAGCCGAATTGGTCGATTCTATACCGCCAAATATGGCCAACGATAAAAATAGCGATACATAGATAGGGAAATATTACCCACAAAAATTGCTCAAGCATTTTGCTCGCCCTCTTTCATCGACTCATCTACACATGCTTTAAAAGTTTCCCGTAACCCTTTAATCAAGTTAAAATACGGACTTTTATTTCTTTCCAACGCCTGAATCATATGATATGTACCGTCTTCCAACACCATGATTAACAGAGTCAGGCTTTCTGCTGCACGATCGTCACCACGCCATTCTGCTGCATAGAGGAATTCAAGCATCAGAGGCAAATAGTCACTCAACTCATTATCCGGCATTTTCAATCCGAACATTTCATACAATACTTTAAGCTTCGCCAACATTTGTCCACGTTCTTTTTGTTCTTCAAATTTAAAGTATGTCATATAAAGATTGGTATCTCTGTCAAAATCAAATGTCTGGGTGTATACCTGCTGGATATCATCCAGACTGATATCATGCATATCTTTCCAATATTGCTCTATATAAGGAAAAGCTGGATGGGACGGATCGAACGCCCCATCAAATTCTCTTGGATGAAAATCTATTTCCCTTGGAAAAGTTAATTGATTTGAGAAAAATCCAAATGATTTTTTATATTTATACACTTCATCGAGATTAATCACGCCAAATTCCCCCATAGAAATTCTCTTCATAAATTTCTTTGCCGGTCTTGTTGTTCGTAGTTGCAGCCATTACCGGACCACAGCCGTCACAATCATCTCCGCCAAAACCATAGCCGGTTGAACCTTGCGCACGGTAAGGATCTGAATACTGTTCACGGTGGGAAGTCGGTATTACAAAGCGGTCTTCATATTTTGCGATTGCCAGCAGACGATACATCATCTTAGTCTCGTTCGCTGTCATCCCGACACGGTCTAATCTGCTTTCATCAAAATCTTTACCGCTTGAAATAGCTCTCATGTACTGACGCATCATCGCCATTTTTTGAAGTGCGCCTTTTATCGCTTCGGTGTCTCCGGCTGTCAGCATGTTCGCAAGGTACTGAACCGGGATTCTCATCTCATCAATCGCAGGGAAAATTGCATCCGGATTCTTGATTGAGTCTTTACCTTCAAAATAGTTCATGATCGGGCTCAGCGGCGGGCAGTACCAGACCATCGGCATTGTACGGTATTCAGGGTGAAGCGGGAATGCAAGCTTATATTCCACTGCCAGTTTATATACAGGTGAATTTTGTGCCGCTTCAATCCAATCATCGGAAATGCCGTCTTTTTCTGCCTGCGCAATCACTTCAGGGTCATTAGGGTCAAGGAACAAGTCAAGCTGAGCTTCATAAAGATCCTTTTCATCTTCTACAGATGCTGCTTCAAGTACACGGTCGGCATCATACAGAAGCACGCCCAAGTAACGCATTCTTCCTGTACATGTTTCAGAACATACCGTCGGCAGTCCAGCTTCCACACGAGGGAAACAGAATGTACATTTTTCAGCTTTGTTCGTTTTCCAGTTGAAGTATACTTTCTTGTAAGGGCAGCCGGTCATACAGTATCTCCAACCGCGGCACGCTTCCTGGTCAACGAGAACAATTCCGTCTTCGTCACGTTTATACATAGCGCCTGAAGGACAGCTTGCCACACAGCTCGGGTTCAGACAGTGTTCACACAGTCTCGGCAGGTACATCATGAATGTCTTTTCAAAGTTGAATTTGATTTCTTCTTCAATCTTCTGGATGTTAGGATCCTGTGGACCAGTGATGTGTCCGCCTGCAAGGTCGTCCTCCCAGTTCGGGCCCCACTCCAAATCCATTTTTTCGCCTGATATTACTGAACGTGCCGTAGCAACCGGACTGTGTTCACTTTCTTCCTTAGTAATCAAATCCTGATAGTTGTAAGTCCACGGTTCGTAGTACTCTTTCATTTCAGGCATATCCGGGTTGTAGAAAATTTTACCTAAAGCGATTTTGGATAATTTAGTACCGCTTTTCAGTTCCAGACGGCCATTTTTGAGCTTCCAGCCGCCCTTATAGTGTTCCTGGTCTTCCCAACGTTTCGGATAACCGATTCCAGGTTTAGTCTCAACGTTGTTGAACCACATATATTCTGCACCAGGCCTGTTCGTCCAAGTGCTCTTACAAGTAACACTGCACGTATGACATCCAATACATTTGTCCAAGTTCATCACCATTGCAATTTGCGCTTTAATCTTCAAGCCAATTGACCTCCTTCATTTTTCTTACAGCTACATATACATCTCGCTGGTTACCAATCGGGCCGTAGTAGTTGAACCCGTAACTTATCTGTGCATAACCGCCTACCATTTGAGTCGGTTTCATATGAATTCTCGTCGGTGCGTTGTGGCTTCCGCCGCGTGTGTCTGTAATTTCCGACCCAGGTACTTCAATGTGCTTATCCTGAGCGTGATACATGAACATTGTACCTTCCGGCATTCTGTGTGATACGACTGCTCTTGCTGCGACAACACCGTTTCTGTTGTAGACTTCCAGCCATTCGTTGTCGTCAATGTCGTGCCTTTCAGCATCCACATTGGAAATCCAGACTGTCGGTCCGCCTCTGAACAGGGTCAGCATGTGTAAGTTATCCTGGTAAGTCGAATGGATATTCCACTTACCGTGCGGTGTTAAATATCTCAGGACCAATGAGTCCACTCCACCTTTGATTTTCTTGTCTTTCGAACCGAATACCATCGGCGGTAATGTCGGTTTATACACCGGCAATGCTTCCCCGAATTGCATGAACATATTGTGATCGATATAGAATGACTGTCTGCCGGTCAATGTTCTGAATGGTACATTTCGTTCTACGTTTGTCGTAAACGGGTTATAACGTCTGCCCTGCTTGTTCGAGCCCGGGAACACTGCTGTCGGAATCACTTCTCTCGGCTGTGCGGTAATATTGTTGAAAGTGATCTTTTCGTTTTCCCTCGCACTTGAAATATCCCTTAATTCCTGTCCCGTCTGCTCTTCCAGATTTTCGTATGATTTCTGTGATACTTCACCGTTTGCACATGATGAAACATGTAAGACGACATCGGCCGCTCTTCTTGCCGTATCCATTTTCGGCAGGCCGTCCTTGATTGACCCGTCGGTATAGACACCGTTCATGGATTTAAGCTCTTCATGCTGCTCGGTGACGTCAAAGGAAACACCATGCGCGCCGATTTTTCCTCTGAAACCAGGCCCTGCGGTAATAAACTTATCGTAGACCTGTGTGAAATCTCTTTCGACGACTTTGAATGCCGGCATCGTCTTGCCCGGAATTGCTTCGATTTCACCTTTCGACCAATCCTTCACCAATCCTAATGGCTGTGAAATTTCCTGCGCCGTATCGTGCGCGAGAGGTGATGTTACCAAGTCTTTATATTTACCTGGCAAGTGTTCTTCAGCCATATTCGTAAATCCTTTAGCCAGATCTCGGAATATGTTCCAGTCTGATTTGGATTCCCATAACGGGTCGACTGCCGGGTTGAACGGATGGATGAATGGGTGCATATCCGTACTTGAAATATCATGTTTCTCATACCATGTGGCAGCAGGTAATACTATGTCCGAGTAAATCGGTGTTGCGGTCATTCTGAAGTCTATTGAAATAAGTAAGTCCAATTTACCTTCAACATCTTCGCCCCACTCGACCTCTTCCGGTTTGAAATCCTCATTCGGAGATGCCAGCAGGCCGCTTTTCGTGCCAAGTAAATGTTTCATGAAGTATTCCTGGCCTTTTGCTGAAGAAGATATTAAGTTCGAACGCCATACGAATAATGTTTTCGGATGGTTTTCAGGCGCTGTCGGATCTTCAACTGCAAATTTTGTTTCTTTATTTTTAAGCTGCTCGACTGCAAGGTCGATTACCGCTTCATCCGAATCATCGCCTTTTGCTTTCGCTTCCTCATAAAAATCAAGACTGCTCTTATTGAATTGAGGGTAAGACGGCAACCATCCGAGCCTTGCTGCCAGCACGTTATAGTCGGCCGGGTGTTCGTATTCTATATCTTCTGCAGTCGGTGACTGAAGTGTATCGGCACCGGACTCTTCATATTTCCACTGCTCTGTTGCAAAATAGAACCAGCTTGTCGCGTTTTGCTGACGCGGTGGTCCCTGCCAGTCTTTGGCGAATGCTACATGGCCCCATCCTTCATACGGACGGACTTTTTCCTGACCGACATAGTGTGCCCAGCCGCCGCCGTTTTTACCGACACAGCCGCACAGCATGACGAGGTTCAGAATCGCTCTGTAAATGGTGTCGGAGTTGAACCAGTGGTTGATACCGGCACCCATGATAATCATCGAGCGGCCGTCAGTGTCCACCGCATTCTGTGCAAATTCACGGGCAATCTGTACGACGATCGACTGCTTGACTGTCGTAATTTTTTCCTGCCATGCCGGTGAGTAGACTGATTCTTCATCGTCATAGCCTTTAGCTTCGAACTCTGAATCGAATCGGTTCACCCCGTACTGTGACAGCATCAAATCATAAATCGTTGCTGCATATTTAGTTGTGCCGTCAGCCAAAGTCACTTTTTTGGCCATGATCGGACGGGTGAATGTGCCGTTGCCGCCGTTATCAAAGAATGGAAATTCGATATTGATCTGTTCACCTTCGAATTTTTCAACGGACATTGCCGGATCTATATCCGAACCGTCATCCCGTTTTAAATTCAGGTTCCACTTCTTGCCTTCTTCCCATCTCTGTCCCATCGTGCCGTTCGGAGCAATCATGTCGCCGGTGTTTTCATCGATGATGATCGGTTTCCAATCTGCATTCTCACTGTCGATGCCAAGATCGCTTTCTCTCAGGAAACGTCCGGCTTTCAATGAATCTTTGAAATCATCCAGAATGATCATGAAAGGCAGATCCGTAAATTTCTTGGCATAGTCGATGAACATCGGCTCTTCGCGCTGATGGTAGAATTCGTCCAGTATCACGTGCGTCATCGCTTGTGCCAGTGCCGCATCCGTCCCCGGATTCGGAGCCAGCCAGTTATCCGCAAACTTTACATTTTCTGCGTAGTCAGGCGCAACAGATACTATTTTTGTTCCTTTATACCGTACTTCGGTCATAAAGTGGGCATCCGGTGTTCTTGTCAGTGGTACGTTTGAACCCCACATCATTAAGTAATTCGAGTTATACCAGTCCGCTGATTCAGGTACGTCCGTCTGGTCTCCCCATATCTGCGGCGAGGCATTCGGCAGGTCAGCATACCAGTCGTAGAAACTTAACATCTCTCCGCCGATCAGGCTGATGAATCTGGACCCTGCTGCGTAGCTGAGCATACTCATTGCCGGAATTGGCGTAAAGCCGGCGATTCTGTCCGGACCGTGTGTTTTAATTGTGTAAATCAACTGTGCTGCAATAAGTTTGGTTACATCTTTCCATGTCACTCGTACATGGCCGCCCATACCGCGGGCCCGTTTATATGATTTTGCCTTTTCAGGGTCTTCTACGATGCTGCCCCATGCTTTAATAGGATCTCCATGTTCCTCAAGTGCATTTTGCCATAAACGCCATAATTTTCCGCGCATGTATGGGAACTTAATACGCATCGGACTGTACTCATACCATGAGAATGATGCGCCTCGAGGACATCCTCTGGGTTCATATTCAGGCATGTCCGGACCGCATGAAGGATAATCCGTCTGCTGGTTTTCCCATGTTATGATGCCGTTCTTAACGAACACTTTCCATGAACATGAACCGGTACAGTTAACACCATGAGTCGTTCTGACAACTTTGTCATGACTCCATCTCTGTCGATACATTTTTTCCCATTCACGACTTTTTTCTTCTAATATTGACCAATTTCCGTTAAACTTCTCTGTCGGTTTAAAGAAATGAAGACCAAAGAGTTTGTCCATTAGCGTTCTCCTCCAAATACATTTCTTTCAAGATACTCTTATTATCTGTTTTTATTTGTCAGAATAATATTAGGGAAAGTCCTAATCATTCGGAAATTAGATTGTTAAGGGTATGTAAAGAAAGTCAATTAAGCCGTTACAATGTGATAAAATATAATCGGTATAAGCTGTTCAAAATTGAAAGGAGGCGCTCCAATGCGCACAGTTCTTGTAGTCGATGACGAACCATCTATTGTAACTTTACTTAAATTCAATTTAGAGCAGGCAGGTTATAATGTTTTAACAGCAGAAGACGGCCGTAAAGGTCTTGATACTGCTCTTAAAGAAAAACCTGATCTGATAGTACTGGATTTAATGCTGCCCGGAATGGACGGCATGGACGTATGTAAAACTTTACGCCAGGAAAAAGTAAATACTCCCATCCTGATGCTGACAGCCAAGGATGATGAATTTGATAAAATTTTAGGTCTGGAACTTGGGGCAGACGATTATTTGACCAAGCCTTTCAGTCCGCGTGAAGTCGTTGCCCGTGTAAAAGCAATTTTGAGGCGTTCGCAGTTTGAAGATGTCGAACAATCCGAGCAGATTATTAAAATCGGAGATTTGGAAATACACCTTGAGCGTTATGATGTCTATTTCAAAGGCGAGCAGCTCGTTCTCACTCCAAAAGAATTCGAATTGCTTTTATATTTAGCCAACCATAGAGGTAAAGTGTTAAGCAGAGACCAGCTGTTAAATGGTGTATGGGATTTCCAATATGACGGCGACACTAGAATCGTCGACGTCCATATCAGCCATTTACGTGAAAAAATCGAGTCGGATACGAAGAAACCGGTATATATTCGGACGATACGCGGCTTCGGCTATAAATTGGAAGGTCCGGCTGAATGACCCGTCTAATCGATCGATTGTGGTTCAGAATCACATTGGCTTTCTCTTTATTAACTTTAACTTTACTTGTATTCCTATGGTTCTTTGTAGCAAATGTCAGTGAAAATGCATTTGAAGAGATGACGAGCGAGCATCTTTATGAAAATGCCGAACTGGTTGCGCAGTTAATAGAAGCAAGTGATCTGGAAAATGAGACAGAGGCACTGCAGACGAGGATCGAACTTTTTCAAGAGCCTATTAATATGCGGTTCACTGTAATCGATACCGACGGACTTGTACTGGCCGATTCAGAGTCTGATCCGGAAACGATGGATAATCACCTCGACCGGCCTGAAGTCCAGGATATTATGACCCGTGACGAGGACATCGGTGAATCAGTCAGGTACAGTGTGACTGAAGATATTGATATGATGTACGTCGCCAATCCAATCTATGATGACAACGGATTCCTTCTCGGCGTGATAAGAACTTCCCTTCCGCTGAACAGCATCAACGATACAATGATTGTCTTCTGGCGCACCCTGGCTGTTTTTCTCGGCATCATCCTGGTCATTGCGGCGATTACTGCAAGTATTCTGTCCCGCAGCATCACACGACCGGTAACAGATATCATCAAAGTGACCAAACGCCTCGGTGAAAAAGATTACAGCAGCAGAGTACATACGGAAATCTCTGGAGAAATCGGAGACCTTTCCCGGTCCGTGAACGAACTCGCGATGAACCTGCAAAATCAGATGCGTGCACTTCATGAAAACGAGCAGCAGTTGTCCACTATACTTTCAAATATGGTGAGCGGTGTGATGCTTGTTAATCAGGAAGGTGAAATACTGATGATTAACTCGGCGATGGAACGCTTTTTAGCGCAGCATAACCAGCACATCGTCGGACAGCATTACCAAGCATTTGATGATAACCTTAATCTCAAAAAATACATTGCAGCCGTCTTTGATGATAATGAAAAGATACATGCGGAAATAACGTCGGAAGATCTTTCCAAAAATGTCTTCGACGCGCACTTCGGCCCCTTTTACGGGAATGGCTGGAAGCAGCGCGGGGTCATCATTGTTTTGCATGACATAACAAACATCAAAAGACTGGAGAAAATGCGGAGTGATTTTGTCGCCAACGTCTCCCATGAGCTAAAGACACCCGTCACATCCGTCAAAGGCTTTGCAGAGACACTGCTTGGCGGTGAAGTCAATGATGAAGCCACCGCAAAATCTTTCCTTGAAATCATATACAACGAAAGCGAACGGCTCGACCGCCTGATACGCGAACTGCTGCATCTTTCAAGAATTGAAAATAAAGTGACACCGCTGAATTTGAGCAGTGTGGACCTGATCGCCCTCATCCACAGCATTACAAAAACACTTTCCAAATCAATCTCGGAAAAATCATTGGAAGTGACTCTGCCCCTGTCAACAGAAGAAGTTACCATCGAAGGGGACAGCGACAGACTCAACCAGATTTTATTAAATCTGATCGCCAATTCGATAAACTATACAGGAGAAGGCGGAAGAATCGATATATCAATGGAAATGACCGAGTACAATGTGCATATTTCAATCAGCGATACCGGCATCGGCATCCCCGAAGAAAGTGTGCCGCGGGTTTTCGAACGCTTTTACAGGGTGGATAAAGCACGTTCCAGAAATTCCGGCGGTACGGGACTTGGACTGGCGATAGTCAAACACCTCGTAGATTCGCATCAAGGTGACATTGAAGTCAGCAGCGTTGAAGGAGAAGGCACTACATTTACAGTTACATTCCCGCTTCGGCAAACATGATAAAACCCCCGGATGATGAGTGAATCCACTTCATTCATCATCCGGGGGTCTTTTTTAAAAGTCAGATATTGCTTTTTGTTTTTCATAAATGCCTTCAAATAAATGATTATTTTCAAGGTAGAAATGATTGAAGGCATCTTTCTCCAGTTTTTCAAGATGGTGATAAACCAGTCTGAGTTCTGCTGTTGCACCGCTGTCCAAAGTGAAGTCGTTGGTCAGCGCCCTCAATTCATAAAAGTTTTTTGCAAGATTTTCATGTTCTGATTTCAAGCTGGTCATGTGGGGCTTTACAGCTTCAAAATGATGGGAATTCGGTGCATCAAGATAAGTGCTTATCATTTCAAACACTGTATTGTCTTCATTGTCCACATGGTCCAGGAGAGTCGTCTTTATATTTTTAAATAATTCTTCAACTTCTTCCAGTTCCGGCTGGTGCTTTTTATTTTGCTTGACTGCGGTCTCCAGGTATTCCTCAAGTACAGGAAGCTCATCTTTTAAATCTTCGTGATATTTTCTTTGAATATATGTGAGTATGCTTTTTTCATCCATATACTTCATATCAATACCATCTTCGTTTGTAGAATCCAGCTCATTGAGTTCATAAATAAGATTTTCGAGACTTAAGTTTTTCTCAGCCGTCACGCTCTGCAACGTCTTGTCGCCGTTATGGATAAAATCTATCCTCAGTTCCCTGAAGATATTTCCTGCGCCCGGTGCTTCACTTACAATATCCTTTAATGTCATATCGGATGTAATAGTTTTCATAATAGCGGTGCCTCCTTGTTTCGTTATTAGTATTATTACCATATTTAAAATTTTAAAACCTATTGCAGTCAGTTTAATGAAAGTTAACTCAGGGTATTATATAATTATTAATAAATGCCATGGAGGTCTATTCATGAATAAAAATATTAAAACTTTGTTAAATGTTCTCCCCATCATATTGATCCCTTTATTTACAGAAAGAAAACATATTAAAGAACATCCCGACATTGAGAGATTGGAGCGTTTCTCAAGCAATACTTACCACAATGTGAAAGATAAAGGCGAAGGGGCTTATCAGTCTGTAAAAGCGACCGGCTCCAACGTCTATCAGACAAGCAAGGCAGCTGTCGATACGGTCGGCAGTAAAATCAGTGACAAAAGAGAGGCGCGCTCTTACAAAAAAGATATGCAGTCCTACCAGCGCAGTATCAGAAAAGAAGACAAGCTGCTCGAACAATTTGAAAAGGACAAGGAGAAACACCGCGCGAAAAGACTTGAAAATGAAACGTCGGATAAACCTAAAGTGCCTAAAATTATGCAGTCGAACCCGGCTATGTCCAACGAAGAGAAAATGGCGGGCATGACAGTGAACGACCATTTAATTATGGATGTAAACAAAATCGACCCTCAAACTGAAGCGGCTCTTGAGACCAATGTCGATAACCAGGGCATTGCAAAGGCGTATGATGAAGATCAGACATTAAGCCGTGTTTCACTGACAAAACAAGATGAGGATCGTCTCGGTATACAAAGTGATGAATACACTGAAGAGGAAAATAATGATAGAATGGACACAGAACAATCAAATGGCGAGGAGATTAACATGACACAAGACGTACAACAATTATATTTTGATAAAGTGAAAAATCATGAAGAAAACATCGAAGGACTTGAATCAGGAGAGCTTTTCAAAAAGCATCACAGCACGCTTGATTATACTGTGAATTATGACACTGATGAAAAAGTCTCTCCGGCAGAAGAAGACAATTCAGAGAAATCATTGTTTGAAAAACACCGTGAACAGGCTGAACAGTATTATGCTGAACATGGACGTAAATCAGGCATTGAGACGAATATGAAGAAAAATAAAAAACAGCAGAAGCTGGAAAAGAAAATCAATAAAAAACGTCAACAGTTTTAAGTTGAAAAGACCAGATTGCGGGGGAATAATCAGTGGAGATTAAAAGTATTACTGTTTTCTGCGGTGCGACCTCAGGACGCCTTCCTGAGTTTGAAGAAGCGGCATACCAGCTCGGCAAAGACATTGCAGAAAGCGGCTATGAATTGATATACGGTGGCGGTTCAGCCGGTATGATGGGGGCCGTGGCAAACGGTACTGTGGATCACGGCGGTAAAGTGACGGGCGTCATCCCGCAATTTCTAGTCGATCGTGAACTGGCTCATCAGCGTCTTCATAAATTGGAGATTGTCGAAACGATGCATGAAAGAAAAGCCCTGATGAATGAATTGGGCGATGCAATCATTTCCCTGCCCGGCGGTGCCGGCACTCTTGAAGAATTCTTTGAAATGTACACGTGGGGCCAGATCGGGCTTCATGAAAAGCCTCTCGGCCTTATCAATACAAAGGATTACTTCGATCCGCTCCTCACGATGTTCGATAAGATGATTACTGAGGAGTATCTGGATGAAAAGTATATGAAACAAATGTTCATAGGTGATGATTTTTCAACACTTATCGAGCAATTTAAAGTTTTTGAACCTGTAGAAGTCAGAACATATAAAGATCTACAAAAAGGGCATCGCTCATAATCTGAAGCGATGCCTTTTTTTAATATCTGTTTTGTATACTACCTGAGTTTTTAGTGAATGTCCTTCCATTATCAACGGGTGTTCAAAACTCTGGACTTTTTGCATTCCCAATTTCAGCATGATGTTAATTGAAGGATAGTTAATGCTTGATGTATAAGCATAAATCTCTTTTATATCAGTGTTATGTTCAACAAATTTGACCACTCCAAGTGCCGCCTCCGTAGCAAACCCCTGATTCCAATGAGGTTTCGCAAAGCGCCATCCAATTTCAATAGTCGGCAGAAAATGAAGTTTCAATGGACCTTCCTCTTCCCATACCTGGATGCCTGTAAAACCGATAAATTCATTGGTATCTCTACGTTCCACAGCAAACAATCCAAATCCTCTGGCATCGATATCACTTTGTGCGCTCAATACAAACTCTTTGGATTCTTCAGGCGTTGCGATATTGGGAAAATAGCGGCGGACATCTTTATCTGCATTCATTTTAATGAATTTGGGGATGTCACTCTCTTTCCAATCACGTAATATTAATCGCTTTGTTTTAATATATTTCATATTAACCCTCAATCACTGTTAATTACTTTGCAATTATTCACTCACATGTTCACTTTGGTTATTTTCAGGAGATTCCTGTCTGATATAGCTGACCAGACGGACTTTTAATTTATCTTTGTCAAAGTCATAATCTTCAAAGTTCTCTTTTTTCTCCGTTGTTGCAACAACGTCTACAAAGTCAGGCAGATCATCCAGGTTGAATTTGATTGTAAATGTTTCAAAATCCTGATCAGTACTCGGTTTTTGAGCGACGACTCTTTCTTTCGTACCGGTCAAATTAACAAGTTTTGAATCGACGATTTCTTCTATTTCTTTACCCAGTTCATCTATTGTGAAAGTTTCGCCTTCTATTAATGAAAATTTTTTCTCATGCATGTTATATCATTCTCCTTTTTAATATAATTTTTTTACGAAAGAATTTATGATTCTGAGCCCTCTGATGAACTTTCTTCGCTGTCTTCTTCCTCTGACTCTTCCTGATCATCGGAATCGCTATCCTCAGATTCATCCGATGATAATCCTTCCAATTCTCTTTCTTTATTTTCGATATCACTTTCAACAGTTTCATTTTCACTGCGAACCTTCTTTATCTCGCTTTGAAGCTCATTGATATCATTATTCACTTCTTCCAAATCCTTTTCGGCCTGCGATGGTACACTGCTGCAGGCGCTAAGAAACACCGTCAATAACACAAGTATAATCGCTCTTTTCAAGATGAACTCTCCTTTTACCAATGTTGTCATTATATCATTTAAAACGATATTTTTCTTTCTTTAAGACAAAAAAATAGACGATGTCAAAATGACATCATCTATTTTAAATGTTGTATTTATTATTCTGAGATTGTTGTATCTCTCATTTGGTAAATACCTAATGCATCAATTTCAAAGTTCTCAACATCTGAACTGATACCAGTTAAGAAGTCCTGGTGGTGGATGTAGATCATTGGTGCAACATCTACTAATCCTTCCTGAAGTTCACTGTAGATTTCCTGACGTGCATCCGGATCAGTCTCAGTACGTCCCTCTTCTAACAGTTCATCTACATTGTCGTTGGATAAGAATGAACGGTTACCAGGGTCACCATGCATTGATGAATGAAGCAACGCATACATACCATAGTCAGCATCACCAGTTACAGTAGACCAGCCAAGTACGAACATGTCATGGTCGCCTGCTGCTGTTGTTTCAAGGTACGCACCCCACTCAAGCTGCTGAACTGATACATCGATGTTCAGCTCTTCAAGAGCTTCCTGGATGTAGATTGCTGTATCCACACGCTGAGGGTTATCGTCGTTTGTAAGGATTTCAAGTTCGAAGCCATCTTCCTGACCAGCTTCAGCCATCAATTCTTTCGCACGATCTAAATCATACTGAATACCTTCAACATCTTCATCGTATCCAAATACTCCTGGAGCTAGCGGACCTTCAGCAGCTGTACCGACTCCCTCATAGATACCGTCGATGATCGCTTCACGGTCAATAGCATGAGAAATCGCCTGACGGACTAAAGGATCGTCCAATGGTTCTTTTTCGACGTTAAAGCCGACATATGACAGACCCAGTGATGGTGTCTGATTTAATTCAATCGCGTCATGAGACTCGATACGTTCAACGTTTGTCGGTTCTGTTGCACCGGCAACGTGACTTGAGCCAGTTTCAATTTCAGCGATACGCGCCGCTGTTTCAGGTACAACTTTAAACGTCACAGAGTCAAGCTCCGCTGCATTTTCTTCATCGTGATACTCTGCGTTATTCGCAAGAACGACTTCTTCACCTGCAGAACGTGATTCGAGTGTAAACGGACCAGTACCTATAGCGTTTTCACTTACGTGGTTACCTGTTGCATCGGTAATCGCATCCGCAACTTCCTGATGCTGATCTCCGCCTTCTTCACGAAGCTCGTAATATTCTTCAACAGACATTTCTTCACCAGCGTCTGCTAATGCCGCTTCATAATCTGCGTCGATTACATCTTTACTGAGCATACCGCCTGCATCATGTGCGAGGTGAGCCAGAATCGGTGCAAATGGATACTCTAAAGTGATCTGCACTGTATAGTCGTCTACAGCTTCCACATCAGTTACCATCTCATATAAGAACATACGTGGTGAAGCAACTGCCGGGTCAAGTATACGGTCCAGATTTGCTTCAACTACTTCTGCGTTAAATTCTGAACCATCATGGAATGTTACGCCTTCTTTAAGAGTAAACTCCCAAGTAGTCTCATCTACTTCTTCCCACTCTGTAGCGAGTCTCGGCTGTACTTCCATATCTCCATCTAAGTAAACAAGTGTTTCATAAATATTATTACGGACGTTACTTGAAGGAACGTCGTTATTTCCGTGTGGATCTAAACTTACAATATCGGCTGCTTCAGATATGACCAGATCTCCACCGCCGGATCCTTCTCCTGTTGCATCTTCAGAACCTTCTTCTGTTTCAGTTGCTGCGCCATCTTCAGTGTCTGCTTCAGGTTCTACATCACTATCATCAGCACAGGCAACAAGAACTACAGAAAGGACTGTAATCATTGCCATCATGAACAACAATTTAAAATTTTTCATTTATTTACCTCCTATTATTAAAATTAAATGAAAATCTTAACCTTTTTTTAATATACCTCAATAATTTTCTTATTTCAATGAAACTTTAGAAATATCTCATAATTGAAATAACAGAACTTACAAATAGCGATTTTATCTCCTTTTTTAATTAAATTACTCCTCTAAGTTATTATATTCATAAATGACAGCGTTTTCAATACTATTTTATATAACTGTCAATGATATCCATGACTGTCTGTTTAAAACCTTTGTGAAACCGTAAAAAAAAAAGCAGACCGGGAAAACTCCCGGTCTGCTTTCTCATCAATTATTCTGTTAAAGTCACTTCTCTGAAATCGAAAATATTGTAACTGTCAATTTGAATGCCTTCGACATTATTATTATATGCGTTTAAATTTTCCCCGTGTCTGACAAAAATAGCCGGTGCTTCGTCAACCAGTATCTGCTGTGCCTGTTCGTAAATTTTCTGACGCTCGTCATCATCTGTAATCTGTGCACCCTCGTCGAGTAAAGTATCCAGTTCATCATTAGCAAAGAATGAACGGTTTCCTGTATCCCCCATATTGTTTGAATGGAACAGTGGCGCTATACCGTTGTCGGGGTCACCGGTGGAATTGGACCAGCCAAGAATGAACATATCATGTTCACCGTTTGCTGTGGCATCCAGATACGCACCCCATTCAACCTGCTCGACATTGACGTTGATATTAAGATCTGCAAGTGCCTCCTGTAGGAATACAGCCATATCCACACGCTCAGGGTTATCATCGTTTACCATTAAATTAATATCAAATCCATCGCCGTGTCCCGCCTCTTCAAGCAGTTCAGCCGCCCTGTCCATATTATAATCCAGACCTTCCAAATCTTCGGAATAACCTAGTACATCAGGTGCAAGCGGTGCAACCGCAGGTCTGCCGGAGTCATTGTAAACGCCGGATAATACTGCTTCTTTATCAAATGCATGTGTGATCGCCTGGCGCACTAATGGATCATCAAGCGGCTCGCTTTCCGTGTTGAATCCGATATAGTCGATGGACACCGATTCATTTCGCTCAAGTGTCACGTCATCATTGTTCTCTACACGGTCTATATTGCTGGACTGGACATTGAGAACGAAATCTGAATCTCCTGTTTCCAGTTCTGCAATTCTCGAACCTGTTTCAGTGACCACTTTATAGGTTACGCTGTCAATCGTACCCGCTCCGTCTCTGTAGTCTTCGTATTTGGTAAGCACAGTATTTTCACCCGGATTTCTTGATTCGAACGACATATAGTTCGTTCCAATCGGCCCTTGTTCAATTAATGTGCTCACATCGCCTGCGATTGCATTCGCAACTTCTTCGTGGCCTTCTCCACCTTCGTCACGAAGTTCGTAGTATTCCTCAACCGACATATCTTCACCGGCTTCTGATAAGGCGTTTTCATAATCAGAATCGATCAGCTCTTTACTGATCATCTTACCTGCACCATGTGATAAGTTATTTAAAAGTGGCGAATAAGGATATTCAAGTTCAAATTCCACTGTATAATCATCGATTACGTTGACATTTTCAACCATTTCCAGCAGAAATGATCTCGGTGAAGCAATTGCTGGATCCAATAAACGTTCAATATTCGCTTTTACAACTTCTGCATTAAATTCGCTGCCGTCATGAAAAGTAACGTCATCTCTTAATGAAAACTGCCATGTAGTTTCATCTATCTCTTCCCATTCTTCTGCAAGCAATGGTACAATTTCCAAATTCTCGTCCTGCGTTACCAAAGGTTCATAAATCTCATCTCTGACTTGTTCCGATGGTACATCGTTACTGCCGTGCGGATCCATTGACACCGCGTCACTCGGAATTGCAATTGTCAAATCCCCTCCGGCGGCTGTTTCTGTTTGATCATCAGAATCAGTCCCCCCTGCCGCTTCCTCTTCAACTCCGTCGTCATCCGTACACGCTGCCAACACTAAAACCATAATACTGAGTAAAAATAATTTCCAAATATTTTTCATTCCAGTCCCCTCTATTTTTTATGGTTATTAACATAATACTTCACCCTCCGTATTCAATCAATAGAGAATTTTCTGATAAATATCAAGGGTAATAAAAAGCTGTGTCAATCCCTACCACATATGAGTTGACACAGCACTTTTCTATTTTTAATTACTCATTTAAAATCACATCTCTAAAATCAGGCTTTATATAATCGTCTATATATAAGCCTTCCACTTCACTTCGGTAAGCATTCATACTTATTCCCTGGTTCATGTATATCATCGGCGCGTCTTCGAGTAAAATTTCCTGCGCTTTTTCATATATATCAGACCTTACTTCTTCGTCCGATTCCTTGCGGCCTTCTTCCAGCAGTTGATCAATCTCAGGGTTATCATAAAATACTCTGTTACCCTGCGCTCCCATCATACTCGAGTGGAACAACGGCCACAGTGACTGATCCGGGTCTCCTGTAAAATTCGGCCATCCTAAAAGAAATATATCATGCTCACCGGTTGATGCTTCTTCCAGGTAAGCACCCCATTCCATCTGATCAACAGTTGCTGTTATGTTTATATCAGCTAAAGCTTCCTGCAAATAAATAGCAGCATCCACTCTTTGAGGTGTGTCATTCGTTATAATGCTGAGTTCAAAACCATCTTTATGGCCTGCTTCTTCCATAAGCTTTTCAGCTTTCTCCAAATCATATTCCAAGTTCTCCATATCATCACTGTGACCGACCAGACCTTCAACTAAAGGACCGTCCGGAACTTCGCCAATACCACTGTAGATGCCTTCTATAATCTCTTCTCTGTCCACAGCATGAGTTATTGCCTGCCTGACTTTGACATCATCCAATGGCTCTTTCTGATTATTAAACCCGATAAATTCAATTGCTACATTGGAGTTGTTATAAGTTTCTGTCTCTGGATTATTCTCAATTCTTTCCACACTGCCGGGCTCGTATCCAAATATCACATGTGAGGCTCCTGTTTCAAGTTCTGCCATTCTTGAACCTGTTTCTGTAACAATTTTAAATGTGATGGTGTCAAGATTCATCGGTTCCTGCCAGTAATCGTCAAACTTTGCAATAACTATGTTTTCTCCGGGCGCTCTCGATTTAAACTGTGCGTAATTCGTACCCACAGGATTCCTGTCTACTACTGCACCGATGTCACCAGAAATTTCATCCACTACTTGTTCAAACTCTTCATTGTTCTTTTTTCGCAGTTCATAGTACTCATCCACTGAATACTCAGAACCTGCATTTTGTAAAGCCTGCTCATAATCTTCATCTATGACTTCTTTACTGATCATGCCGCCGCCATCATGTGTCAAATGATTAAGCAACGGTGCAAAGGGATACTCTGTTATAATTTCCACAGTATAGTCATCTATCACACTAACTTCTGAAATCATTTCGAAAATACTTAATCTGGGGGAGGCGATTGCCGGGTCTCTGATTCTGTCTAAATTCGCTTTAACCACTTGTGCATTAAATTCACTGCCGTCATGGAAAGTAACATCATCTCTTAATGAAAACTGCCATGTTAAATCATCGACCTGATTCCAGTCATCAGCAAGCAAAGGCTGGATTTCGAAATCTTCATTCTGTGTCACCAGACCCTCATAAATAGTATTTCTGACCTGATCCGAATATAATTCGTTGCTGGCATGCGGGTCCAGTGATACAACATCATTGCCGGTTGATAATATTAAATCGCCGCCTGTGCCCTCACTACCCTCTTCAGACTCACTGCCTTCGACTGACTGGTTAACACTGCTGTCATCTGCGCATGCCGTTAGCACCACCGCAAACAAAGCTAATAAAGTTATCCTCAATATGTATTTCAAATATACCCCTCCTCCAATAAATTAATCCCTAGTAAATAACCATGAATTAATTCATATCTTATTACTAGGGATTGGAGTTGTAAATATTCTGAAGCATTTTTTTCATAACTAATTTTCTAAATTAACAATATGGCGAATGCATTTACCTTATGTTGAGAAGATTTTATTCTGTTAAAGTTACATCTCTGAAGTCAGGCTTGTTGTAATCACTGATATACAAATCTTCCACTTCCTGCCTGTGGGCATTCATACTGAGTGCCTGCCTCATATAGATCATGGGTGCATCTTCCACAAGGATTTCCTGGGCTTCTTCATATATCTCTGCACGTTTTTCTTCATCTGATTCCTGACGGCCCGCTTCAAGCAGTTCATCAACTTCAGGGTTTTCATAAAATGTTCTATTCCCCTGTGCTCCTGCCATGCTTGAATGGAATAATGGCCATAGTGACTGATCCGGATCTCCTGTAGCATTCGGCCATCCTAAAAGAAAAATGTCATGATCTCCAGTTGAAGCTTCTTCAAGGTAAGCGCCCCATTCCATCTGATCAACAGTCGCTGTCACATTGATCTGTTTCAATGCTTCCTGCAGGTAAATTGCCGCATCGACTCTTTCAGATGCATCGTTTGTAATGATGGATATATCAAAACCATCTTCATATCCTGCTTCTGCCATCAATCTTTCAGCTTCTTCCAGATCATACTCCAGATTTTCCACTTCTTCATCATGCCCTGTCAGACCTTCAACAATCGGGCCTTTAGGAATTTTTCCTGTACCGCTGTATATTCCATCTATAATTTCCTCACGGTCCACTACATGTGATATCGCTTGTCTCACTCTGACATCATCAAGCGGCTCTTTTTGAGTATTAAAACCGATAAACTCCATTGCTATGTTATATAGAGTATAAGGTTCTGTCTCAGGATTATCTTCAATTCTTTCAAGGTTATTCGGTTCAAAACCGGTGATGACATGTGAATCACCAGTCTCAAGTTCTGCAATTCTTGAACTTGTTTCTGTGACAATCTTGAAAGTGATTGTATCCAGATTCATCGGCTCCTGCCAATAATCCTCAAATCTTTTAAGTACAGTGCGTTCTCCTGGGATTCTGGACTCAAACTCTGCATAATTCGTGCCTACAGGTTTTTGATCTACCACAGTACCAATATCACTGGAAATTTCCTCCGCTATTTCTTCAAATTCATCTGAACCTTCTTCTCTCAATTCATAATATTCATCCACTGTATAGTCAGAATTAGAATTCTGCAGTGCTTTTTCATAGTCTTCATCTATGACTTCCTTACTGATCATACCTCCTCCATCATGTGTCAAATGACTGAGCAGCGGTGAAAATGGATACTCGGTTACTATTTCGACAATATAATCATCTATGACATTCACTTCATCAATCATTTCAAAAATGCTCAGTCTCGGCGAGGCCACTGCCGGGTCCTGTACACGATCCAAATTCGCTTTGACGACTTCAGCGTCAAACCCACTGCTGTCATGAAAAGTCACTCCTTCATTCAAAGTGAACTGCCATGTCAGCTCATCAACCTGCTCCCAGTTCTCAGCAAGCAAAGGCTGTATTTCAAAATTTTCATCCTGAGTGACCAGACCTTCATATACTGTATTTCTGACCTGGTCCGAATAAAGATCATTACTGGAATGAGGGTCCAGTGAAACAACATCATTGCCTGTTGATAACACGAGATCTCCGCCACCTTCAGCTGCGGTGTCATCTACCGTTTCACCTTCAGCTTCCTCATCCACATCGCTGTCATCAGTACAAGCCGCAAGAACAACTACGAACAAAACCAATAAAGATAATCTGAATATGTATTTCATTTTCCAACCTCCCGTTTGATACCCTATTGATATACTAGGAATTAATCCATATTATAGCACTAGGAATTGGAAGTTGTAAACTGTATTTTTACTTTGATTAGTACATTATTTGTCTATATTTATCTTAAAATTGTTAACTACGTGATTTTATTCTCTTTTTTTAACATTGATATTATGCAATCTAATATGTATCATTATTGAATAGCTATATTATACGTATAGTTTTCTCACTATTCCTAAATTTCAATGATAAGGGGGTCTCTTGAATGGCGGTCGCTTCTAAAGAGAGGGTTCATGATACAAAACCTGTGAACCCGCGAATTAAAAGTTTTAAAGAGTTTTTCAAACGGCTTAGAAAGAATAAGTCAGCCCTGGTCGGTTTTTATGTATTAGCCTTTTTATTTCTTGTGTCAATCTTTGGCGCAATAGATGCTAACTACAACTTACTCGGAGTCAGTTCAAACGCTACGAGTCTGACAGAAAAACTGGAGGGCCCATCAGCTGCACACTGGTTCGGAACGGACCATCTCGGCAGAGATATTTTCTTCCGTATACTTCATGGTATGTACATAACACTCGGTGTGGGCTTTGCAGCTACGTTTATGGGGGCTTTTGTAGGGGTTCCACTTGGAATTCTTGCAGGTTACTATGGTGGATGGCTTGATACTATTATCATGCGCGTTATGGATGTTTTGCTTGCATTCCCTGGTATTCTGCTTGCTCTTGCAATCGTTTCCGTACTTGGCGGCAGTACAATCAACGTTACTATTGCCATCGCGATCGGCTCATTACCGCAATTTGCCAGAATTGTACGCGGTTCCACTCTGACAACTAAAAAGTTGGAGTATGTCGATGCAATCCGCGCACTTGGTGCCAGAGACGGTAAAATTATTTTCCAACATATCTTACCGAACATCATGTCACCAATAATTGTTAACACAACACTATTCATCGCTTCTGCAATTCTTTCTGCAGCAGGTCTTTCATTCCTTGGTCTAGGTGTTCAGCCACCTACACCGGAATGGGGCGCGATGCTGAATGATGGTCGTAACTATATGTATCAGGCAGGTCACATTACTTTCTTCCCGGGTATGATGATTGTAATCGTAGTTCTTGCATTTAACTTATTTGGAGATGGATTGAGAGATGCAATCGATCCTAAACAAAAACAATAGGAGGTAAATCATGACAACATTTATTATTAGACGTGTTTTGCAACTGATCCCTGTACTTATCGGGGTTTCAATACTCGTGTTCAGTCTGATGCACCTCACTCCAGGTAACCCTGCAGTCATCATGGCCGGGGAAAGTGCGCCTGAAGCTACTGTCGCGGCTATTGAACAGCGTTTGGGATTGAATGATCCTTTATATGTACAGTATTGGAACTTTTTAACGAGTGCTTTACAACTGGATTTTGGTACTTCAATCAGAGATAACATCCCTGTAATGAGCCATATTCAGGCAAGATTTTTCATCACTTTGGAGTTGGCAATCTATTCGACAATATTCACTGTCGTTTTAGGTATGCTTGCAGGTATCGTTTCGGCTGTTAAACGTTACTCTATTTCAGACGTTTCTCTTATGGTCGTTACTCTGTTCGGTCTTTCAATGCCGAACTTCTGGTTAGGTTTAATGCTTATCCAGTGGTTCTCAATTGAGCTCGGCTGGTTTGCACCGACAGGCTGGGGAAATCTTGATCAGCTGGTGTTACCGGTCATTGCACTCGGTACAGCCGGTGCAGCAATCGTTGCACGTATGACACGAAGCTCCATGCTTGATGTCATTACACAGGATTACATACGTACTGCCCGTGCCAAAGGGGTAAAGGAACGTGTTGTAATTTTCCGTCACGCACTTAAAAATGCTTTAATTCCAGTCGTAACCGTTGTTGGTCTGCAGTTCGGTTACTTGCTTGCTGGTTCAGTACTGACAGAAAGTGTATTCGCAATTAATGGTCTTGGACGATTAATCATCGATTCAATCCTTCAAAGGGACTTCCCTGTTGTTCAGGGTGCAGTGCTCGTAATTGCCGTCACTTTCGTATTCGTCAACTTACTTGTTGATATTTCATACAGAATGCTGAACAAGCGTGTGGACCTAAACTAGGTAGGGAGTGACAAAAATGTCAGAAAACATACTTGATGTAAATAATTTAAAAACTTCCTTCTTTGTTGATGGAAGTGAAATAAAAGCAGTCGACGGTGTTACTTTTAATGTACCTAAAGGAAAAACACTCGGCATTGTCGGTGAGTCCGGTTCAGGTAAAAGTATCTCTGCACTGTCGATTTTAAGACTCGTGGAAGATCCGGGTAAAATCGTCGACGGCAGTATCAGTTTTAAAGGTGAGGAACTCACAGCTGCCAAAGAACCGCGGATGAGACAAATACGGGGAAATGAAATCTCAATGATTTTCCAGGAACCGATGACATCACTGAATCCTGTGTACACTGTCGGCCAACAGTTGAGGGAATCATTTAAAATACACGAAGGACTTGGGAAAAAAGCGGGTACAAAACGCTCTATAGAAATGCTGGAGCTTGTCGGTATCCCGTCACCGGAAAAACGCGTGGATCAATATCCATATGAACTATCCGGCGGTATGAGACAACGTGTCATGATTGCTATGGCACTTGCCTGTAAACCTGAGCTGCTCATTGCCGATGAGCCGACAACTGCTCTGGACGTTACCATTCAGGCACAGATTTTAGAACTGATCAAAGAATTACAGGAAGAAATCGGCATGAGTGTTGTAATGATCACTCACGATCTCGGGGTTGTTGCTGAAACTTGTGATTACGTCGCAGTAATGTACTGTGGTAAAGTCGTTGAATTTGCAGACGTGGAGACTTTATTTGAAAATCCACGCCATCCTTATACAGTCGGTCTTTTAAACTCATTGCCGCGTCACGACCAGGACCAGGATGAACTGGTTCCAATCAAAGGAAATGTTCCTGCGCCGGATGAGATGCCTGAAGGCTGCCGTTTTGCACCACGCTGCCCGTTTGCAAGTGATATCTGTTCAAAATTGCCTGAACTTGAAACCCAGGAGGACGGCAACGAAGTCAGATGCTGGATCTACACTGATGAATGGGACGGAGAGGAGGTAAAAGTATATGACAAAGAACACTCTTCTTGAAGTTAAAGGGCTGAAGCAGTATTTCCCGATAAAAGGCGGTTTTCTTGGCCGTACTGTAAACAATGTCAAAGCCGTGGATGATATCAGCTTTGATATCAAAGAAGGAGAAACAGTTTCTGTCGTCGGAGAATCCGGCTGTGGAAAATCCACTACAGGACGTGCGATTCTGCGTCTCGATGAGCCGACTGAAGGTACTGTCACGTTCGAGGGCAAAGACATTCTTTCATTGAGCAAAAAAGAAATGCGTGATATGAGAAGTGAAATGCAGATTATTTTCCAAGATCCTTTCGCATCACTGAATCCGAGAAAAACTGTAAAGATGACTTTGATTGAAGCAATGGACATACAGAATGTTGTACCTAAAAAAGAAAGAACTGAACGTGCACTAGAGATCATGGAGACAGTCGGTCTTCAAAAACATCAGATCGACCGTTTCCCTCACGAATTCTCAGGTGGTCAAAGACAACGTATCGGTATCGCTCGTGCACTGGCAGTAAATCCAAAACTGATCATCGCCGACGAAGCCGTGAGTGCCCTGGATGTATCCATTCAGGCACAAGTTCTGAACCTGTTGCAGAGACTGCAGCGTGAAATGGGTCTGACGTATTTATTCATCGCTCACGACCTTGGTGTGGTAAGACACATATCCGACCGGATCATAGTAATGTACCTGGGTAAAATTGTTGAAATGGGAGATACGAAAAGCATCTTCGAAAATCCTCAGCATCCTTATACAAAGGCACTGCTTTCAGCAATCCCTGTACCGGATCCGAAAAATAAGAGTGAGCGTATCTTCTTACGCGGTGATGTGCCTTCACCTATCGATCCGCCGACAGGCTGCAGATTCCATACAAGGTGCCCGTTCGCAACCGAGAAATGTAAAACGGAAATACCTGTTCTGGAGCACAAGGACGAAACATATGCCGGTCAGCACGATGTCGCATGTCACTATGCGTTAGACATCCAGGAAGGCAGACATAAAGCCACTCACGACATGAAAAATGTTCGCAGAGTGCTTGATGATGAAAGCGAAGAGGCGGCATCTGCCAAAAAAGATGTAAAATAATATATTAAAAAAGGTGATGACAAAATAACATTTTGTCATCACCTTTTCTTTTAAAATAGAAATGCATCCAATAAAAACCAGATGATCAGCAGTACATATATCACCAGGTTGAATGCCGAGCTTGCGAAAAATGCAAGCAGTGAACCGAGGGCTGCCCTGAAAGCTGCATTAATGTCTCTCGTTGTAATAAATTCCAGTGCCAGAACAAAGACGAAAGGCACAAATATGACCCCGAACGGCGGGTAGATGAACATACCTGCGACCACACCGATGATTGCTGCAACTTCACTCTTTTTAGATCCACCGTACTTTTTAACAAAATAGCTGTTCGCCATAAAATCGCTGAGAAAAACAAGCAGTGTCAGAACTGCTGCGACCATCCAGAACATCCAGGTCAGCGTATCACTGTTGACTAAAAAGTGATAAATCAAAAATCCGACCCAGAACATCACTACTGAAGGAATGACCGGCGCTATCACACCGACAAAACCGAGGATAAAACTGACTATTATCAGTATCCACCATAAAATCTCCATCAAAAGACTCCTTTTTACTTCAATATACGTACTTTAACCAGTAACTAATCCTAACAACATTTCAGAAATATTTGCAAGCGGCAGCGACTCATTCCGCTTACATTTCAAAGTTTTTAATATAACTTCTCACTACGGTAATAAAAGCTTTGACCTGAGGCAGTTCAACCACATTTTTATCATATGAAATATAAGTATCCCTTGTAATAGGTTCATCATCTACAAGCGCTTCTTCGATATTAAACAGTCCGGCATCAAAATCTTTGACGACGATTTCCGGCAGTACCGTCACACCGACCCCTTCCAGAAGGAGTGCCCGGCACGTAGCAATCTGATCGACACTGAACTGGGGTTCATACTTTTTATTGAACCTCTCCTCGAAGTACTTCTCAATCAGGCGGATATAAATCGGTTCTGAAAAGAATTCAATAACCGGAGCATCGTCCTGGCCGGCCAGACTTTTAGGCGCCACGAAATAATGTCTGTCTGTAAATAAAACTTCATTTTCTTTGTTTAATATTTGCCTCCCCCGGGTGATAGATATATGATAATCCGCTGCATCATTTGATATTTGAGGGGAAGAGCCGACTTGAATGTTAACATTAACATCAGGATATAATGCTGTATATTCTCTAAGCACTCTTGCTAACATCGTACTCCCTATTAAAGAGGAAACACCGATATTTAAATTCCCCTCCACGGCACCTTCATGAGAAACAAGATATTCTTTCAACAATGTTTCGTTCTCCACTACTTTATGGGCATGGCTGATAATTCGTTCACCTGGACCCGTGACAAACAATTCACGCTTGGTGCGGATGAATATATCAACACCCCACTCTTCTTCTATCGATTTCAGCCTTTGACTGACTGCCGGCTGGGATATAAACAGTCTTTCAGCGGCCTGTCTCAATGTTTTTGCTTCATTGAGTGTGACCAGTAATTTATAATCATCAACTTTCATTGAATCACCTTTTCTTTCATCTATAAGAAAATCTTATCATACTTTATCGCAATTGAATAACACTTCAAATTGAGGGTATATGTAAATAACATTTACGCAGGGAGGTATATTTATGAATAATGAGAAGGATTATGAAAAGGTCGACGAACAGGTCGAAGGATATACTCAGAAACGGCAGCCAGGCATTGAAAAAGATATGGACCCAAAACCGATTATTATCGACGACGATTATAAAGGCAGTGAAAAGTTACGCGGCAAAATAGCTTTAATTACCGGCGGTGATTCAGGTATCGGCCGTTCAGTTGCAGTACACTTTGCAAAAGAAGGCGCAGATGTTGCGATATTGCACCTCGAAGAAGAAACAAAAGATGCTGAGTATACCAAAGCTCTCATTGAAAAAGAAAATGTAAGATGCAGACTGTACAGCGGTAATATCAATGAGTCGGAAGTCAGGAAAGATACGGTCAATGATATCGTGGGATATTTCGGAACAATAAACATCCTGGTCAATGATGCAGGTGTTCAATTCCCTAAAAAAGACTTTCTCAGCATCACAGAAGAAAACTTGAGAGAAACATTTGAAACGAACATCATCAGCATGATACTGCTGACACAGGAAGTTTATCCTCATTTGGAAGCCGGAGACACTATTATTAATTCCACGAGTGTCACTGCATTTAAAGGTTCACCGGTTTTCATAGATTATTCTTCAACAAAAGGCGCAATCACTTCATTTACAAGATCTCTTGCACAAAATCTTGCGCCTGAAAAGATACGGGTCAATGCTGTTGCGCCCGGGCCTATCTATACACCGCTGATACCAGCTACTTTTGATGCAGAAGGTGTCAAAGAACACGGTGAAGATAAACCGATGGGACGACGCGGCCAGCCGAGTGAGCTCGGTCCGAGTTATGTATTCCTCGCGGCACACGATTCAAGCTATATGACAGGTGAAGTACTCCACGTAAACGGCGGCGACTTCACTTCAAGCTGATAAATTTTCAGCGGCTCAAATTGAAAGGCAGACCTATTGGTCTGCCTTTTTATGTATGCAGTTTTACAGCCATTATTTCCTTACTGTTTTCAGACAGTAATCCGCCAGCGTTTCAAACTGTGAAAAGTTTTTATCAATTTCTGACATAATATGATGCGCTACATTATAAGCTTTATCTTTATCCTCTTCTGTAATCTTTTTATTTTTCAGTGCACGATGTATATCTTTTTCATCCACCAGCTCATACTTGCCATCTGGAAGTGCGAGCACATCGAGATAAATATCTTTTCTTCTTGCATTGCCGAGCTCCAGATAATGTTTTGTATTGACATCAAAATAGTACTGCAGTTTCTCCCACTTTTCATTATACATCACGGTAATACTGTATTCCCTGTCTTCAGGCAGAATCTGCATCCATTTAAAATCTGTATCGACGACTTTTACTTCCTTGTTAACGACCGGAACGACGAGAGGTGAACGTATTTCTTTCATGTCAATGAGACTGACTAAAAATTTCTCATCATTGAAATAAGTCAGTTTTTCATCATATGTAGACTTCAATAAACGGCGCCATCCGCGTTTATCCAAATACTTCATTTTCATGGCTCTCATCTCCTTCTTTACATTATACATAATTAGTAAAAGAAAAGTGAAGGGATACGCAATTGAATCTCGATTCACTTTATCATTCTTTCTGCAGCATTAATCATGTAATATACATAATAGATGACCAGAGGTGAATTCAAATGAGCAAGTTATTGAAGATAGTCTTTCAAATCGGAATATTATATGTTTTATACCGGATTGGTGAATGGATTACCGACACTTTCAACCTGCTGATACCGGGCAGTGTCATCGGCATGATTCTGCTCATCATTCTGCTTTTCACGAGAATGTTGAAGGTGGAGTGGATAGAAGAAGGTGCCGGATTCATGGTGAAATATCTGCCTTTCTTCTTTATCCCGGCTTTTATCGGACTGATGGTATATTATAAGATTTTTGCGGGCAAAGGTTTTCTTTTACTTATCATCGTTCTATTCAGTACGATTCTTGTAATGGTAGCCTCTGGACTGATTGGCGAATTATTTAAACGGGGGGAGAAGTGACTACAATGAATGTGCTTATCGGTTTCTCGACCATTGCTTTGACAATTGTGATGTACCTACTCGCGCTCCGAATACATAGAAAATGGCCGCATCCATTCACATTGCCCGTTCTGCTGTCGATGATATTTATAATTACTGTTCTGTTACTCTTTGGAGCGTCCTATGAACATTACATGATCGGCGGCGAATGGATTAACGAGCTTCTCGGACCGGCTGTTGTGGCACTAGCTTATCCGCTTTATATACAGCGGAAGACATTGGTGAAACTTGCAGCGCCTCTGTTGCTCGGCACGGTTGCAGGTGCATTTGCCGGTGTCATATCCGGTCTCACTTTGACTTATTGGGCAGGCTTCTCTGAAGAGATTTTATATGCCATCTCGGCCAAATCCGTTACAACACCTGTTGCGGTTGTGATTACAGAAACACTTGGCGGTATCACTTCACTGTCGGCAATCATGGTCGTCATTGCAGGTATCGGCGGCGTCATTGTTCATCAATTTATATTCAAGTTGTTCGGCATACGCTCAGAACTCGGCCGCGGCCTCGGTATGGGCAGCGCCGCCCATGCAATCGGCACTGCAGAAGTGATGAAGGAAAGTCAGCTCACCGGCTCCATCAGCACAGTCGCAATGGTGAACAGTGCACTTGTAGTATCAATCATTACGCCATGGCTTGTGACATGGTTTGTATAAAATAAAAGAGATACGCCTAATCAAGGTGCATCCCTAAAGTTGAAATCCAATATTCAACGCTTGGGCTTCACTTCAAATCAATAAATATCGTATCTCTTTTGTATGTTATTCGATGCCAATGATGGAATGCGTAGACTGGGCCGATGGATTGTCATTGCTGTCAGCAGGGTAATAGTATGGATTATTGAACATGATGACTCTGCCACTGTCCTTATTAAGATTACCGTTATCTATCTCTTCTTTCATATCTTCTTTTCCATCCTCATCCAATACTTTAAAATTATACTTGCTGTTTAATTCTCTCATCGATGAGTTTTTGAAATCATCATAGAAGACATCCGGATTCACTACCTGATATTCATAAATTTCTTCCGCTTCATCTACTGCAAGAAATTCACTGAGCGGCATCTTTTCTGATATTGCTTCGATGACAGCAGGGTTATACAGGTTGCCATTACCATAAATGTACTCCTTTTGGCTGTCATTTTTCTGATACTCGATTTCAAAGTTGAATGAATTTTCTGAGGACATATCTACCAGATCCAACCTGCCATCTGCAGAGCTTTGAAATGCACTCTTATATTCATTGGTAAATCGGTTCATCTCATCTTCACCGCTGATATACACAGACTCACCGTTAGAGGAACTCATCATGATGCTTGTCATCCAGTCATGCTTCTCGATATTGAGTATGAGATCCGTCACTCTCAGATTTTTTACTGAGTCCAGCTGGTTCAAAGTCTGCAATGCTTCATCACTATCTGGATAATGATTGAATGAACGGTGTATCTCCCTGCCGTCATTCATTCTGTAAGACACTTCGAACACACGGTAATACCCGGGTTCCACCTCAGCCATATCGCTCTCTGCTGCATACTCGTGTGCCTTGATGGTATCACTGATATAGTTTGGATCATCGTTTGTCATATAATCTTCATTCATGATTTCATGTCCTTCATAATTAGTATAAGTTGCTCCCGCATCGGAAGAATATACTATGACCGATTCAACATCTTCACTTTCTGGAACGTATGAAGTATACGAATTCCACCCTGCATAAAATACTCCCATGAATACGACAGCGCCTATTGCAGATATTATCATCGATTTCGGTTTTATATCGATTTTAGCTGTACTTTGAAAAAGCATTTCTACAATGATATATGAACCGAGCCAACCGAGAACAAATGAAATGACTTTCACCACATCATTACCGGACAATATATATCCAAGTACACTCCCTAATATCAGCATACCGAGAATTGTAATAACGACTGAGAGGACATATCTCACAGAAGTATAAGTGAAGTTGGAATTCACATACTCATTTCTCCGCTTCATATACAAAAAGTATGATGTTGCCGCAATTATTAAAGCGATTGCTATCCATATCATCGATTTCATCATAGAAAAATGATCGAAACTCTGTGATACCGCAAATATTGGAAATGTGTTGTTGACCACCGGTGATAACAGGTCAAAACCTCTCATACCGCTGTAGACAGCAATGCCGTCATAAACCATGCTCGCTGTTGTAACCATCGCCCCCCACATCGCAAGCGGCAGGAAAAATAACATTACAATCAGCTGGATATGGATAAAAAGTTTATTCGTGAAAAAACCGGCAAACACGGTAAATATATAAGTGATGATCATTGTAATCACTGTATAGGCCGCCCATAGCAGAAGATCGACGAAAGATAGATCGAACACCAGAATATACCTTTCGAACAGCAGAATGATTAATATTAACAAAGTGGGTACGATGATAAGTAAAACACCCACGATATATACCGATGATAAAACCGATGCTCTTTTTACGGGCAGACTGTGCATAAAATCCGACAGGCTTTCATTATTTTTAAAATTCATTGTAAAAATCGCCAATGTCACAGCAAAAACAATACTAAAAAATAAATTCACCTGCATCAATGTCTGTGCGATATCATTATTTTCAAAGTTTGTAATATTATCCATGCTTCCCATGTTAGATGAAACAAGCCACAGGCTGAGCGGCAGCGTCACCAGGGAAATCACTGTATATAACACTGCAATCCAGAATGTCTGACCTATAAAATGGCGTACCAAAGTACTATTCCACAATGATGTTAGAGATTTCATAACCTTTTTCCCCCATTTCATAAGTGAATATTTCTTCTAAAGTAAGCGGCAGAATATCGTACATCAGAGGATTGTATTTTGTAACCTTCTTTTCCACATCAAATATGTCACCTTTGATGATGCAGGTAATAATACGGCCTTTCACAGTTTTATGAACGGCACCGATATCGTCAAAAAATTCAGCCTCAGGCAGTTTGTCAAATGCAATCTGAAGCTTGCAATGAGAGCCTTTTATCTCTGATAAATTTCTGTTAAACAACAGCTCTCCATGGTGCAAAATTGAAACGGAATCACATATATCTTCCATCTCCCTCAAGTTATGGCTGGAAGCAATCACTGTCATATCATGACTCGCAATATCCTGAAGAATAAGATTTTTAACCTGCTGACGGATAATTGGATCCAGACCGTCAAACGGCTCATCAAGAAGCATCACTTTCGGACGTGAAGAAATGGCAAGAATAAATGATGCCTGACGCCTCATTCCTTTCGAAAGCGAATTTAACTTTTGAGTCGGATTCAGCTTGAAATGCCGAACAAGCTGTTTGAATCTTTTTTCCGACCATCGGGGGTAGATACCACGGTAAAATTCAGCCATCTTATTCAGCGTCGCTGATGCAAAAAAGAAAGGTATATCCTGTATGAATATGACCCCTGATTTAATTTCAGGATTTTCATAAACACTTTTTTCACCAAAAAGCACTTCACCGTTGTCAGGTCTGTAAATTCCCATCAACGTTTTCATGAATGTTGTTTTACCTGCACCATTAGAACCGAGCAGCCCGTGCAGCATCCCCGGTGTAATATCAAGATTCACTTTGTTGATGGCTTTTTTCCCACCAAAAGATTTATCAATATTTCTTACGCTTATCTTCATTTACTGCCATCCTCCTTCATTCCAGTTTCAACTTCTTCCACCATTGAATTTATTCTTTTGACGGATACCCCAAGATAGATAAGTTCTTTAACAATCCCTTCCAATTCTTCCGCCAGTAACTCCACTTTCTGACTACTGACTGTGTATTTAGTATCACTGACAAAACTGCCCTTTCCCGGTACGGAATAAATATACCCTTCATTCTCAAGCTCACGGTAAGCTTTTTGAATCGTATTCGGATTAATCGTAATCTCCTGTGCCATCTTTCTGACCGATGGCAATTTTTCATCCTTTTTAAGGACTTTTTGAATAATCATCATTTTAATATTATCTACGAGCTGTTCATAGATAGGCACACGACTTCGAAAATCGACATCAAACATGATTATCCCTCCGCTCCAACTGTATTAATTATAATAATACAGTTAGTACAGTATAATTACAATAATGAATTATTGAGCCGGCTCCCGACATCGTTTTTTTGCGCCATGTCGGGAAAACACCGCTGCTGTGCCATCGTTTGAATGCCATGGCACGAGAACCCTGCTTCCTTGCCGTCGTTTTAAAACCATGGCACGAGAGCGCCTCTATCACGACAAAAAGCCCCTGGGTTAATAATCATTAACCCAGGGGCCAGCTCATTCAACTCAATTTAAAGTACCGGACTTACTCCGCCGTCAATATTGACTGCAACACCGGTGATATATGAAGCAAGGTCTGAACATAAAAACGTAATTACGTTCGCCGCTTCTTTCGTTTCACCGATTCTTCCGAGGGGAATATCATCATGACCTGTCGTCGCAAACTCTTGCCATGTCAGTTCCGGCGCTTCCTTCTGCCACATTTTCTCAATCTGATCACTGTGGATCAGACCGATACACACTGCGTTAACACGTACATTATACTGCCCTAAATCTTTGCTCATCGCCTTGGTCATCGACAGTCCGGCACTTCTTGAAACTGCTGTGGGCAGTGTAGATGCTTCCGGTGCTTTCCCGGCAACAGCTGTCAAATTCAATATTGCTCCGCCGTTTTCTTTCAGGTGCGGCAGCGCGGCTTTGGACATTTTTACAGCTGACATCAATTTCAGATTGAGGTCGCCTTCCCAGTCGGTTAATTCGATATCTTCAAAGCTTTCTGCGAACGCACCGCCGGCGTTATTAACCAATATATCCAGACGGCCGAATTTATCAATGACAGCATTGATGATATTTTCGCCGGCATCCGCTTCAGTCACGTCCTGAACGATGTATTCCACTTCTCCGTGGATGCTGAGCGCTTTTTGTGCTGCGCTCAGAGCTTCTTCACCTCTTGCAACAAGCATCACTTTAGCTCCCAGCTTCAACATCTCTTCTGCGGTTTGTCTGCCGATTCCCTTGCTCGATCCTGTAATGACAACTGCTTTTCCTTCATATCCAAAATCCATGATAATCCCCCTTAACCATCGTCTTTGATATTAAGTTATCATGTTACTATACTGACTGGTAGTTTTATGATTCCAGATTGACGTTATGATATACGTTTGACACGTCCTCCAGGTCATCGAGGGCATCAATCAGCTCTTCAAACTGTTCATGGTCGTCACTTTCCAGCGCCACTTCGTTCTGAGCCAGCATGGACTGCTCGGCAACTTCATATTCATTGACACCCATTTCATCCAGTGCACTTTTTATTTCATGGAAACTTTGCGGGTCGCCGTAGACGACTGTAAAATCATTTTCTGTCGTGACATCGTTGACATCCACATCGTTCTCCATTAAATCAACAAGCACCTCTTCACTGTCGAAGTCCTTAAAAACAAATACCGAAACAGCATCGAACATATAGCTGACAGCACCGCTCACACCCATATTGCCGCCATTTTTACCGAAAGCGGCTCTGACGTCTGATGCTGTCCTGTTCACGTTATTCGTCAGAGCATCTACAATAATCATGGAGCCGTTCGGCCCGAAACCTTCATAACGGAGTTCATCAAATGTTTCATCATCCCCGCCTTTGGCTTTTTCAATGGCTTTATCGACAATATGCTTTGGTACCGAATACGTTTTTGCACGGTCCAGTACCGCCTTTAAAGCCTGATTGGATTCAGGCTCCGGCTCACCTTTACGGGCCGCGACATATATTTCACGACCGAACTTTGCATAGATACGGCTCGTATTCTGATCCTTCTGCGCTTTCTTTTCCTTAATATTATTCCATTTTCTGCCCATAATCTCATCTTCTCTCTACAAAAATTCTCATACAATATAACATCATTCATCGTTTATTGCCAAAGCGGCGATATAACTGAAGTATGCGTTTGATCAGGATGATTAAATCTATGAATAAATTAAAACCCATGACACGCGGATTCCTATATTTATTGTTTTTCATCCTGTTGAAGTCATACATAGTGAACCCGAGATACAACAGCAGACCGACGATTGTAATTGCAAAAGACAGCCAGTCCAGCTGGATAAAGAAGTTTAACAACGATGAAAATATTAAAATCAGCAATGCCATGAACAAATATTTTCCCCATGAAGATATATCCTTCAAATAGAAATAACCGATAATACCAAAAAATATAAAGACGGAGATGCCGATCATGACTATCTGATAGAAGGTTGTCGCATCGAATTGATTGATAAAGCCTTCAAACGTCCCGAATGACACCAGCCCGATTAAAATGGCATAAATATGACTCAGTATCGGACCTGATCTGTTAAACCCTCGTACAAAGAAAGAAATCATGATAATAGCAAACATTGACATTGATAATGTCGGTCGCCATTCTTCAGGTATAAATTGCCCGAAGTATGTGCCGATACCAAATATCACCCAGTAATATAAGAAATAAAGCCAAACTCTCCCATGGTCTTTTATCATTTTCCTTCAACTCCTAAAAAATTCTATAAATTCACATACCCTCCGTGATCATGTTCATGCATTTTGTGTAATTATATAACAATATATTTCAATTATGACAAAAACCGCTCTAATATTTAAATTATATTACAATTCGGTTACATCGCTCATATTCGAGATAAATTTTGATATTATTAGTCTGTGCTCAATATGCATACATAAAACATACATATCAGTCATACATATATATATAATTACTATACTATGGAGGATAACATTTCATGAAAAAGGTAATCACAGCGTTGACAGCAACAGCTGCAATATCTACATATGCATTTGCGCAGGACGCAGAAGCATCTTCACATACTGTGAAAGGCGGAGACACACTATGGTCCATCGCTCAAAAGAACAACGTTTCAGTTTCTCAAATAAAATCCTGGAACAACTTATCATCTGATCTGATTCTTGTAAATCAGAACCTGAAAGTTTCTGGTTCATCAAGCTCTGACAGCTCTGCTTCAAGCAGTTCAAGCAGCAGCTCTTCAAGCTCAGCAACATCAAGTTCATCAAGCTCTTCAAGTTCAAACACTTCAACCGCCGGTTCGTACACGGTAAAATCCGGTGATACTTTAAGCAGTATCGCACGTGCCAACGGAATGAACTACAGAACATTAATGAGCATCAACAATATTTCAGGGCATATCATTCACCCTGGACAGACTTTGAAGCTGAGCTCAAGCGCTTCTTCAAGCAACACATCGAGCACAAGCTCAAGTTCAAATACTTCTTCAGCTTCTGATAACAGCTCAAGTGCGTCAAGCTCAAACAGTTCAAGTTCAAGCTACAACGCACCTGCCCCAAGCAGCGCGACATCATGGGGAACTAACTGGTACTACTGGGGAGACTGCACATGGTATGCATTCGAACGCCGTAAGCAGCTTGGCAAACCTGTCGGCAACGGCTGGGGCAATGCAAGCAACTGGGCAGGTCAGGCAAGATCAGCAGGCTACAGTGTAAACAACAGCCCTTCAGTAGGTGCAATCATTCAGGCGCACGCTTGGACGAATAATTCATGGGGCATGGGCCATGTCGGTGTTGTTGAAAGAATCAACCCGGATGGATCCATCCTGATTTCAGAAATGAACTTTGGCACCGGCGTTGGTGTTAAAGGTCACAGAACACTGAGTGCTTCTCAGGCAGCAAACCACAATTTCATTCATTAATATATAAAATGAGCGCATTTACATATAAGTAAATGCGCTCATTTTCCTATTCTCTGTATTCATGACGGCTGATGATCATTTCAACCTGATATATTCGATTGACCAGGGCATGGAGCGGCGCCTGTGTAAATACATATATCCCCCATGGCAGGTTCGGTTCGAAATCATGCAGTGCCATAATGAACGCTTCTTTATTGCCGAGCCTTCGAAATTCAAGTCTCGCAATTTTATTCGGCTGTTTTTTTGACAGCATGCCGCCTGTAATCTGAAAGATCTCTATATCATCGACACTTTCCTCTGCATCATAAGTTGCAACAAGGACCGGCTGGTCCAGCTTCGTGACATAAATTTTATACTGCCCGTTTTCAGCGACCACATTGACCACATTATATAAAATTTCATTCAGCCACTCAAAATAATAATTGGCCGCCTTTTTGACCGACCAGCCTTCAGGCAGGGGCGCTTTTTGAATGCTTCTCACATTGTTGTAATCAGATGCCTTATAAGATAAGTTCTTGCCGTATCTTTTGACCGGTGTTTCCGTCACCTCGACAGGCGTGCCGTAAGCACCCAGAATCTTGACCGTTTCCCCTGAGCTGATTTCATCCGCAACATATATTATCTGCTCAACACCATTCAATTGTGATGCCCGTGCAATATTATCTGCAATCAGTGAATAAATATCATAAAACTTTCCCTGCGTCATACGGTTCAGCCTCATAATCGGATCTTCAAAAAATATAACAATATCAACGTCTTCCAGTGCCTCTTCCACTTCAGGGAGGATGAACAGATCCTTCTTTAAAAAAGTGATATCCAAATCATCGTCTTCCTGGTTCGGGCTTGAGAAGGCGAACAGATTGTATTCCGACTTCAGTTCTCTGTACAGGTTCTTACCTATCCTTCCACTTATGCCCATCAACAAAACATTCTTCAAAAAACCATCCTTTCCTGCATCAGCCTTCTGCTGCATATCTCCCTTGCATCGTGACGATAATAATTAACATTACCATTAAAATAATACCGATAAACACAAACGGTATATCAAAGTATGTCGTAAATATACCTGAAGAATATGAACCGAAGACCGAGCCTATTGAAAAAAAGGCGTAAAAGATGCCGTTGGCTTTTCCGCGTTCATATATCTCTGTATTCTCTGCGATGATTTTATTCATCGACGGGAATATCAGGGCAAAGCCTGCGCCGTAAATGATCATCACTACTAAAACCACTGATTGACTCGGTGCAAAATGCAGCAGCACCATTGCCATACTGACGATGAATATGCCTAATATCACCAGCTTCATGGATTTTATTTTACTGTAGATTACATTGATCCGGGTCGCAAAAACAATAATTGCCGTTAAGCCGAAGACCGAGAGCAGCATGCCTGTTATGTGGTCCTCAAGCCCTATCAGGTTCACTTTAATCGGTAGACCGAATGCGAGTGAACCATTTGCCACCATCAATGTAAATGATGAAATATAAGCGATGATCAGTGACGGGCGTGATAATAATTTTCGGTAACTGGTCACATTGTGGAACGTTCTCTCTTCTTTGCTCATACTTTCTTTAATCGTAAATATGACAAGCAGTATTCCAACGATATATATACAACCAAGTACAAAATAGACAGTCTGATAAGTCGCGAGACTTGAAATGATACCGCCCATAGCCGGACCGAGTACCGCTGCGGAACCGATTGATATGCCGGTCAGGGCCATCGAGCGCCCTATTGCTTCACGTCTCGACAAGTCAGCGACCAGACTGAATGCGACCGGCGTCAGCATACCAGCTGAAAAGCCGTGGATAACCCGCAGAAACAGTAATGCCTCCACCGAATCTATAAGAGAGTAGGTCATTAAAGCAACGATATTCACAGCCATACCTGTCATCAGAATATTTCTCCGGCCGATTTTGTCAGACAGGTAGCCGCCTGAAACGTTACCGATCAGGTTGAAAAATGAGTATGTAGCGACGATTACACCCGCGATGTATTCTGATGCCCCAAGGGAAAATGCGAACGGTGTAATAATCGGTAATTCTATAAATAAATCCAAAAAGCAAATAAAGACAACAACAAACAATAATCTACTCATGAAAACCACTTTCTCCGAAAGATAAATACATATACCATTATAACTGAATTACGGACATAAGTATTTCAAAACAACTCAGTTAAAAAATCGAGTAGGAGAGAATAATTAAATTCGCGTCCTCTCACACCACCGTACGTACGGTTCCGTATACGGCGGTTCAACTTTATACTACACATGCACTTTACTATAATGTTCCGAACAAGCGATTAGGCCGAATTGGCTTAATCGCTTGTTCGTGATGGTGGTCGTTAATATCCAGGAATAGGCAGTCCGGGTAATACCTTTACTGGTGTGACTGTATTTGTAAGCATTGTATTTGTTCATGCCGAGTTTGATGAGATTCTTCCGGCGATTTCTCGCCGTTTTCCATTTAACCCAGATACATGCCCTCAGACGGAGTCTAAGGTGGGAATCAATGCGCTTCAACGCCTTTTTCATCGCACCAATCTTAAAGTAGTTGACCCAGCCTCGAATCACTTGGTTAATCCGAGTCACCCGGTACCCGGTATTGACACCCCAATTTCTGCGTGTGAGTTGTTTCAATTTGTACTTGAAACTTTCTAATGATGTCCGGTGCGGTTTCGCTTTGTACTGCTTGGCTTGAGGGTCTCTAAAGAAACCAAAGCCTAGAAATTTCATGGCTGGGTCATAAGAGCGGGTCACTTTTGACTTTGTCGTATTGACAGTCAGACCGAGTGTCTCCTCTATGAATTGTGTCACTGACCGAAGCACTCGATTCGCCGCCATTTCGCTTTTAACCATGATGATACAGTCATCGGCATATCGAACAAAACGCAGGCCCCGGGATTCGAGTTCCTTATCCAGCGCATTCAACATGATGTTACTCAGTAACGGCGATAGGTTCCCACCCTGTGGTGTACCGATAATGGTTTCCTTATATGCCGTGTCCACCTGGACACCACTGACCAAAAACTTGCGGATCAGGGAAATGACGTCTCCGTCATCCACCGTGCGCGCAACCAGGTTCATCAGCCGGTCATGATTGACCGTATCGAAGAAACGTTCCAAGTCAATGTCCACTATCCAGTCATATCCGTCATTCAGATACTCCAGTGCCTGGATGATAGCCATTTCTGCATATCGCTTGGGTCTGAAGCCGTAACTGTATTCGCTGAATTGTCGGTCGAATATTGGTGTCAATACTTGGGCGATGGCTTGTTGAATCAAGCGGTCTTTGACTGTCGGTATCCCCAGTAAGCGGACACCGCCGTTTGGTTTCGGTATCTCTACCCGTAACACCGGGTCCGGATGATACTTTCTGTTTCGGATTTGTTGGAGTATCTCTGTCTTATTTTCATTCATGTAGGCCCCCAGTTCATCCGTTGTCATCCCGTCAACGCCGGCAGCGCCTTTATTGCGTTTGACTTGTTTGAATGCTGCATTGAGGTTGTCTCTCTCCAAAATACGATGCATTGTCGTCTGTGTGTTCATGTGTGTTATTTCCTTTCTCTCTCGTGAAGTCGGTATCCACTTTAACGCATGATGCCAGTGGTCTCTTTCCGCTTCCAATCCAGTATTCAATAACGATAAAATTGTTCAGCCCTTCGCTCCTTCTGGCTTTCACCAGCACTCTTCGCTACTACGGCTTCGGCTGACTTCTCACTGTCCAGTTTCGTATCACTACAAAGGTTTGGTGCAGACCAGTGAGACCTCCCCGGTTAAGGTATGTACGCTTTCCCTCCATACATCCGCCATATTTACGTCACATGGTATTCCATAGCTATCGGACTTTGACTTCTTTGGCAGCCTTATCCCCATGCACCGCCTCTTATATGGTTTCTATGCGTCGGACCAGAGGTTTGCCTCGAGCTTCCTTCAGATTCTATGTCGCCACAGACACCCTTGCTTTCGACTATGTGCTTACCGCTACCGGTCGCTCTCGGGACTTTCACCCGTTAGTGTACACCCATGCCGGGCAAACCAAAAGAAAAAGCTTAAGAATAATCTTAAGCTTTTCAAGGTCTATGCTTTATTTATTTTTTGTTCATATTTATCCACGATAGCTGCTATGGCACCGTCACCGGTAATATTTGCTGCAGTACCGAAGCTGTCCTGAGCCATGTAAAGTGCAATCATGAATGCAACTGCCGCTTCATTGAATCCCAGGTTGGCCATCAGTACACCACTTGCTGCCATGATCGCACCGCCCGGCACACCAGGAGCCGCAATCATTACAATACCTAAAAGCAGAATAGTACCCAATATTTCAAAGAATCCCGGCATTGTGTATTCCGGCAATACTGTCATTACGGCAATTGAACAGCTGATTATTGTAATCGTACTGCCTGACAGGTGTATGTTCGCACACAGTGGCACTACGAAGTCTGCAATCCGGTTTCGAATACCATTTTCTTTAACCCTTTTCAATGTCACCGGAATCGTTGCTGCACTGCTCATCGTTCCAAGCGCTGTCACATAAGCCGGCAGCATGGTTTTAATCATCACAAATGGATTTTTACCGATCACAAGTCCTGCCACTGTATACTGGATAGTAATCCATACCCAGTGCAACAGAATTGCAACGATTAATACGACACCGAACACTGCCAATGTATCGAACACTGTGCCTGTCGCTGCCATCCCCGCAAAGACACCTGCGATGTAGAACGGTAAAATGTTGATGATGACTTTTTCAATAACATATTCAGTGATGACTTTACCGTCATCCACCCATTTCTTCATCGTATCTGTCTTGGTCACTGTAATGACAATACCAATCGCAAATGCAAGGACAAGCGCTGATAAAATGTCCATTATCGGCGGAATATCAAATTCAAAAAATGGAGTCAGTTCTGTACCTTCTTCAGGTACCGATCCACCGTCTGTAATTCGTGGCATGATCAGAATAGCAGCGAAGTATGCAAGTAAACCTGCACCGATAGTCGATATGTATGCGACCCCCAGAGTTACACCTACTACTCTTCCTGAACCGCCTGTGATTCTTGAAATACCCGAAGCGATAAAGAACAAAATGATGAAAGGAATGGTAAAGAATATGACCGATCCTAAAATCGCCTCACCAGTAATGAATAACCGTGATAAAAATTCAAAAAATGTTCCGCCGAAAGCATAGTACAGAGAACCAACCGTGATTCCCACTAAAATGCCTGCAATAAGCCTGATTATTAACTTCAAAATTTCTCCCCCTTATTAGAGCTTAAGTCGATTATACATTATACAGTTTAAAAATAAATAAAAATTCATGCATTTATGAAAAGGTTTTCGTAACTTTTTCCACTTTACATTCCGAACACTTTTTCATAGGCGACATACCAGTCATCAAGATTTTCGTCCAGGTTCAGCTGACCTTTAAATTCATAACCGTTTTTCTCAAACTGATACTGCATCTTTTTATTTTCAAGTGATGTATCGGTATGAATGCCTTTAATTCCCGCTTCAATCAACCTTGCTTCAATCTCCTCCATCATTCTGGACGCTATGCCCTGTCCCTGAAAATCAGGATCTACAGCCATTCTGTGAAGCGCTCTGGAGTCAGCCCTCGTCAGCTCCCACGGAATATCGTCATAAGGATACGGGTGTTTATTATCCACCACAGCAAATCCTTTTATAACCGCACCTTCCTCATATACATACAAAGACGCCTCTTCAAGGTCTGCAGTGAATTTTTCTTCATCAGGATATTTATCCGACCATTGTGAATTGCCTGCCGCCTGCATGATTGGCACCACTCTTTCTTTGATCTTTAAAATACCCGGCAGGTCCTGTTCTGTCGCCTCTCTTAAAAACATATTCATCACTCCATGTTGTTTTATAATATTTTATATCAATCCGTCTATTATTTTTAATAATCCTATTGTATAATGTAATTATCTATTATAGTAGAGGGGACTTGTAAAATGTTTAAATTTGACAAAGATACAATCCCTTATCACATCTCAAATATGATATTTTATTTATTTTCGTTGGCGGTTCTCGGCCTTTTATTTTACTTTGCCTTCCTGCCGCCTTTGGTGGAAGGGAATACCGGCGGCATGTTTGTCAACTTGGGATTCGGTGAATTCGTGGGGCTGTTCTTTTTCCTCATCGTCATCAGCATACCATTGCTGGTATTATACGGAGCCATATATCATTTATACAAATTAATCACGTACAATAAAAGCAGTAAAACAGCTGCTGAATAATAGTTTTTGGGATGGGAAAAGGGAAAAGTGCTTAAAGCTCCGGCTTTAAGCACTTTTATTTATCTGTTATTTATCGTTTCCGGATACATATCATGCTCCATCAGCCTTTTATCCGCCATCTCTTCATACTTGGTCCCCGGACGGCCGTAATTGCAGTACGGATCAATCGAAATGCCGCCCCTCGGCGTGAACTTGCCCCACACTTCTATATAACGCGGATCCATCAGCTCGATCAGATCATCCATCATCATATTGACGCTCGACTCATGAAAGCCTCCATGATTTCTGTAGCTGAATAAATAAAGCTTCAGCGATTTCGATTCCACCATCTTAACATCCGGTATATACGAAATATAAATCGTCGCAAAGTCCGGCTGATTTGTAATCGGACAGAGCGTCGTAAATTCAGGACAGTTAAATTTCACAAAATAATCCCGTCCCGGAAATTTATTATCAAATGTCTCCAGAACCTCAGGGTCGTAATCAAAACTGTATTTGACCTCCTGATTGCCCAGCAATGTTAAATCCTCAATATTTTCACCTGACATATTATCCCGCCTTTTTTAAAATAAAAAAAGTCATGTCCTCTTCTAAGGCACATGACTTTTATGTGTGTCTTAGTTTTTTATAGAGGGTTAGGAGCTAAGAACCTCTTTTTTTATCTGCTCTGATATTGTACTATATCCATTATCCAAATGACAATGGCGCGGGCTAGACGCCCTGCTTGTTGCTCCACAACAGTGTGTGCAGCTGCGGCAGCACTCTGACGTTGTTCATGCGGCTGTCGTTCATCGTCATATCAACGAGCTGTTCATAACGACTGAGCAGTTTTTCTGTGTGATTGTCGACATTTTCATCATCGAGATACGGATTACCGACCTGCAGATAAAAGGCTTTATCCGGGTATCTCTTATGCATATCTGCGGCATACTCGAAATCATCTTCGTCAAAAATGACCACTTTCAAGTTATATGACGTGTCACTTTCATCGAGTTTGGTGAATATATGCTCGAGCCTGCCATAATCGGTCTTCATTCCTGAACTCGGGGGCTTCGGACTGATTGTGACATCGTCGATCAGCTGCAGCCAGTCCTGATACATTGACCCTTGAGTCTCAACCGCAAGCTGAACCCCTTTTTCCTTCGCCTCTTTGACGAATGCCTGGAGATTTTTAAGCAGCAGCGGATTACCGCCGGAAATCGTCACATGATTATAATTGTTTTCAGCCAGTGCATCGAGTGATTCGAATATATCCTCTGCAGACATCATACGGATATTCTCCTTCTGACTGCCGTCCCATGTAAACTTGGAATCGCACCAGCTGCACTGATAGTCACATCCGGCAGTTCTGACGAACATCGTCTTCTGGCCGATGACGGCACCTTCACCCTGAAATGTCGGGCCGAAGATTTCCAATACAGGTATTTTCATTATTTATCTTTCTCCTTCGGTCTGTAAACAACGTAACTTGTCGGTGTTTCCTTCAGGATGATCTGCAGACATTTCAGCTCATTTTCCTGTTCTTCTTTTATATATTTGTCCACCATTTCATAAATCACTTTCGCCAGTGTTTCAGAGGTCGGCGGTATTTCACTGAATGCCTCATGCTCATTCAGCAGCCTGTGATCGAACGCTTCCATGATGAGGTTTTTCAGTGCAGAAAAGTTCACCAGAAAACCGAGTTCATCCAGTGTATCGCCTGCGATTGTGATATTCACATGGTATGTATGGCCATGAACCCTTTCACACTTTCCCGCTCTTTTATCCGGGATGAAATGTGCTGCTGAAAAATTCAGATCCTTATTCAGTTCGTACTCATACTCATGACTCGGTATCGGATACATCATCGTTATCCCCTCTTTCATTCAAATATTCATCGAGACCTTTATTTCTTAACTCACAAGCTGGACATGCTCCGCAGCCGTCGCCGATGACCCCTTCATAGCAAGTCAGCGTATTTTCCCTGACATAGTCCAGCCGGCCCAGTTCATCCGCCAATGCCCATGTTTCCTTTTTATCAAGCCACATCAAAGGCGTTTCTATAATAAAGTCCTCGTCCATCGCGAGATTCGCGGTAATATTCATCGACTTGACGAATATATCCCGGCAGTCCGGATAACCGCTGAAATCCGTCTGGCAGACACCCGTCATAATCGTGCCCGCTTTAATCTGGTAGGCAAGTGCAGTGGCAAATGACAGAAATAGCATATTTCTCGCCGGGACAAATGTATTTGGAATGCCTTTATCATCGTCCTCTATTTCCATATCGTGCGAAGTCAGCGCATTCGGACTGAGCTGGGACAACAGATTCATATCCAGAACATGATGCTTCAAGTCATTCTCTTTTGCGATCTGTTTGGCGACATCTATTTCCAACGCATGCCTCTGGCCGTACATAAAAGTGACGAGCTCGACTTCGTCATAGTTTTCCATGGCATAAAACATACAGGTCGTCGAATCCTGGCCGCCCGAAAAAACGACTAATGCTTTTTTACGATCCATAATCCACCGTCCTTTAAATATTCATTAATTATTAAATTTTAACAGTTTATAAGCAATTTAGCCATGTGTGTCACAATTATATAACAATCATTGCATACAATTGACTTCATAAACGTTACGCATTTTGATATAATGGTTAACTGTATTAACTATCAGGTATATCCTGCAAATATAATTGATGACAAAATGAAGTGAGTTACAAAATAAAAACCCCATTTGAATGGGGTTTTTATTATTCTCGCTGAACTATAATTCACTATTTACAAAGGATGTCATGAACAAAACATGCACAATATTATATGTTATTTATTGTTAATGCTTCATTTATTCGATGTCCATTAATTTTATTCAATCATTATTCACCTATTGAATAACTATTTAATACTTAATAGAGCTGTTTCCCAGTCGTGATTCATATTCATGAATCTTAAGACGTCCTTTTCATTAATAACATGTAATTCTTTCGCTAGTTTTTTTACCTCTTTGGATAAATATTTAACCATTCTTTTATTATCACCTTTACTTGAAAAATGAGCAATAAGGAATAAAATAGAAAATATGCTGAACTTCATTTCAGATCTATTCGGATAAGAAACAGTATCATTTACACTAGGGAGAGCATCTTTAAAAGATAAATACCTGTCTTTTAAAGGCATATTATGTTTAAAATTATATAGTCTTTCATTGTGTGCAGATCTATTCCTAGCTAATGTTAAAATTTCCAAAGTATACTCAAATTGTTCTATTGTTTGAGTTTCTAATTGAAAGCCCCATGAAAGCCCCATTCTCCTCATAACATCTTTTTTAACTTCTTGAGGTAAAATTGTGAACAGTTTACTCATGTTTCCAAACATCAATATATTGAATAACACCCACATAGGTATATATTGATGTTCGTCTTTATACTTTTTTATGGATTCATTTCCTTTATAATATTGATAGTTTATTTGGTCATTAGCAATTTTATTAAACTTTTGATATGTAAAATCTTTTCTATTATCATTATTCCCTTGAGAGTCCTTACATTCGTAGAACTCCTTTCGCAAATAAAGTGTTTCTCTATGTAACCTCTTCTTTTTCTCTTCACTAAGATCTTGTCTTTTTAAATGATATTCATAGAAGGACTGCGTGATGTTATGTTTTAATCTTTCTTCTATAGGTAGTAGAAATTCTAACACAATAATTCTAAGTCTTTCGTCAAATTTATATAACGCAAACAACTCATTAGGAGTTGTTCCGGTTTTAAACTTTTCAGTACTACTGTTATTAACTAGGAATAAGTCTTTATAACCATTTATCACATTATAATAATTGAAATTCTTAATAACATCTCTATGCTTTGATGACCTTGTATTAATAGTCATATTTCTGTTTTTTAAGGTTTCTATTCTCTCATGATAATCTTGGTAAATTTTTTCCACGACAGTCATATTTTTCTCCCTTATATAAAAAAATGCCCGTGGGACGTATCCGCACGAGCTCAATCACTATATAATTATTATAACATATTGCCTTTATCACCTTTTATTTTTTTCAAACCACTACATATTGTGTTTTGAAGTTATAAACAACCTCAAAAAACTACCTATAGTGGTTATATTAAAAAAACGCTTAGAATCTCTGTCAAGCTTTTTTTATAATTTATTTAAGTAGTCCTGAAATGTGTGTAGCTTTTCCTTTAAGTATCTGCTCTAATAGCTATATACCCAATAGAACGCAAAATAAAGCCCATAGAGTCATTTTAACAACTCCATGATAAATATGTCATGGACAACCGTTATTGTTGCTCTACAGGCTTCCTACGCGGTTACTTTTTGCACTTTTACGATATTGCCTTACCTATCATTGTAATTGTGCGGTTTCTCTCATCATCATTCACAATACTGTGGATATCATAGGTATTTCCTTTATATTTAATCTGCATATCCGGCTCGACCCCTTGCATATATCGGATGATAAATCTTGAAGTGAGTTCATGCCCAGACAAGCCCAGGCTTTGCACCTCTGATCCCTTCATCGTCTTAATATCAGCCCAAGCCTTAGAAAATAATACTTCCTGTGAGCCATGCGCTTCCGGCCCGGATGATTCTTCAATGCTGACAAGCTCAATTCTTTTAGTGAAACTTAGCCCCATGCTCGCACCTCCTATTTTATTAAATTAAATCTTTTAAAGGATCATTCTTTTCTTCTTCTTCTATTTTCTTCTTATATATTGCGTGTTGCTCTTTATTTGCCCCAACTACATAAGTAGTGTTGTAATAAAGCTGTTCATTAGACGATATCTCAACTACCTTTGACCCTACATGTAATAACTTCCACCCTTTTTCTAACATTTCATTTGCTCTATCTCCTGCATTATCATCATCAAATTCAAGCGTGAAAACAATATCATTCATACTCTGTGACCTCCCTAACCATTAAATTACATCGCTCTCATAAACTCTTCCAAGTGGTCATATAGTCCAACATAGGCATCAAGCATGGAGGCTGTTCCATCTATCCTCATCTTAGCAGCTTGATTCTTTACCGGCACTATATTTCCATTTCTGTCCTCCTGGATGCCCGTATTCGTCAAGCACCATTTTAAAATAGGGTGATTGTTATAATTAATCTTCTTGGCCTTCAAGTCCTGCCCCATCTGTTGCATCGGCAAGGACAGTGTGCGTGCCCCCTGTATGCATCTTTCCATCTTGAAGCCATGCTGTTCCATTTCATCCACCCAATACCGGGCACTATAGCTGTCATAATAGATCCATAGAGGTGTAATGCTGTATTCATTCATAATCTCTATAAACCACTCTGTAATATCGCTGTAGTTGATTGTATTGCCATTACATAGCCTCAATAAGCCCTGCTCATACCATTTGTCATAAGGTATCTTGTCTATCTCCACACGTTGCTCAAAGCTATCACGGGGCAGCCAGTACATCTGATAGATATATCGCTGCTCTGTGTCCTTGTCCACAAATAGCAAGGTGGCACATGATAAGTCTGTGGTGATGGATAGATCGGCTCCCCCTATGGCATATGCGCCTCTGAATTGTTCCAGGTCATATACGGCTTCATTATTGATTTCATCAAATGTAAGCCAGGCACTATGCACTGTATCTCTGATATTGAAGTCTTTTGTTAGGATGCCAGTTACTTCATTGGCGTTATTCTTTGCCCGTTCTACCTTTTGTGTCAGGTCATCGAGTTTTTTGATGCTGCCAAGTGCCGGGTTCGCCTTTGGCCAGGCTTCGGGGTTCGTCCATTCCTTCTTATCATCCAGTTCATACATAATCGGCAAGAAGTGGTCATCTATGAAGTTCCCATCCACAACATCGCAGGCGTACTCATACATATCATCAAAGATCGTGCCCCGTTTTGAGCCGGCTGTGGTTATCATAATAAGCATTGGCTGCTGCCGTGCGGATTGTGATTGCTTCATAACTTCATAGCTATTACGATCTGAAATGCTGTGTAGCTCATCTATACAGACAAAGTGGCCATTTAGCCCGTCCAGGGTGTCACTGTTTTTGGCAAGCGGCATAAACTTGCTCATAGTATGATTGAAATAGAGGTCGCTCTTACGCTTCTTTATATGCTTTGATAGGTACGGGCTTTGCTGTATCATATTGTGGGCTTCATCAAACAGTATGCGTGCCTGGTCTTTCTTCGATGCTATGCTGTAGCACTCTGCGCCTGCTTCCCCGTCAGCAATGAGCATATAAAGAGATATGGCAGCAAGCATTACAGATTTCCCATTCTTTCTGGCAACATAGAACATACTTTCATTATATCGACGCAGCCCCGTTTCCTTATCGACAAAGCCAAACAGTGCGCTGATATACGCTTTTTGAAAGAGTTCCAACTTAACCGGCTTGCCTGCCCATTCACCTTTAGAGTGCTTACAGAAACGCTCTATAAACTCTATCGGGCGGTTGGCTTTCGCTTCATCAAAGATATACTGCTCATGATGCTCTATATCATCAGCCAGGCGTTTATATTGTTTGTACACCCTTTTGGAAACAACCACATGCCCGGACTTGATCGCTTCCCAATATTCCAATACATAATTCATTTAATCACCCTTGATAAAATCGAGTAGGTCATCATGCTTTTGTTCAGAATCCATCCGGGGCAGCAAAGAAATAAACTGCTTATAAATTAAGCTATACCTTTGAATGGTCACATTGTACGCCTTCAATGCCGGATGTTCCCTTAGAAACTCTTGGCTTCCCTGCTTGAACATATCTACTGCCCCTTCACGTTCCACCTGCTCTTTTAGGCTGTCCAAAGTATTCTGCATGAATACCAGTTCATTGTAGAGGCCTGTAGCTATAGCCTGCCGTTCTTCGGGAATCTCCTTCAATAATCTTTTAACTTTTCGCATATCGGTTGAAACCTTCGACTTTTGCTTTGATGTCATGGAGTATCATCCTTCCTTTTATGAAACTATATTTTATTTATCCCTCCCATAATATGAAATGCTACGTGGAGGAAGAGAAAGCCTCCCCGTCGGTACTCACGACCTCTAATTCACTTTAGGAATCGGGGGGGGTATCAATTTATTTTTTAATCAGATTGCCGTTGCTATCAAATGCCAATCCATCTGATATGATTCCTTGGCTGTGGTGTTCCAAGTTATGGCATGTTTGACATAGTGCTTCTAATCGTTTCCAATTCAAGCTGATGGTTGGATCGCCTATATTGTCAGGTGTCAGCCATACTTTATGATGACAAATAACTGCCATACCACCACAACGCTCACATATATAATGCTGCGACTGCATATAGCCCTCTCTACAAGCCTGCCATGCTTTACTCTTATAGAATCCCCTAGCCCACTCTTTAGCCATTGTACGTGCGCCCTATGGCCGTCAGTGATACAAGCAAGCTGTCAATGGTGCGCTTCAGCCTTACGCTGTCCTGTGTCTGCGGATCAAACCAAAGTTGGAGAATAAACTTCGCTGTGGTCTGCGCCAATGGATGCACTTCTGTGTCATCATCCCAACGCCTGCCAGTTGTCACTTCAAGATAGCCTGGAATGGATTCAAGCAATGGCTCAATGATCGGGTCATTATCTGTTCCATCCACTCTTAATGTATCTCTTGCTTCCTGGATATTCATTATCATAGTATGCCTCCTTATCTTTTAAAAAAGGGCATCGGATTAACCGACACCCCTTGTATATTCAATCTCTTATGCGCCTACTGGTGCAGCAATCTTAACAAAGGCTTCATCTACCAATGGCTTAGTATCAGCGATTGCCATTGCTCTATAGTCGACTAGGCCACTTCTGAAGCTTGATTCTCTTGAAACTTCAAGCATAAGTCCTTCGGGCAAGTTGTAACCGAGGTATTGGAAGTTTCCTAGTAGGATGACATCATCCTCCAGGTTGTCATCTATTACAACTTCTTTGCCGAGGATATGACCCACTGCTTCATTCTTAGGATCATTAATGAATATCGGCCTATTGTTAGTATCTACAAGTCCATATACTTTGTTGTAGAGTGTCGCATTGCTCATTGCAAACTTGGCGTTGGCATTATAGCCTCGCTTCAGTTTTGCCAGTGCTTGCGTGAAGTCTGCATACTCTCCTGTCATGTCCACAGTGTTTGATGCATCCCAAGTGATGCCAGTGAGTAGCCCTGTACCCTGTGCCGAGCCTGTACCGTTGACTAGCGCATCTGCAATGGCTTCCATGACACAGTTCGTGAGTTCTTCTGTCAGGTACGATTCAAACGCTTGTACACTCATCTTCTTAGCTGCTGCACTCATCGAGAACACTTTGATGATTTCATATCCGGCAAACTGTACGGCTGCCACATTCTCTTTCTCACTTTCGACTTTTGCCCCCTCTGTGTGCCACTTCGCTTTAGTTGTCGGTGTGCCAATTGGAACCTTGATATTTGTCGGTATGTTGAAGTTCCGAGCGTGTGCCATGATGCCGCCCATTGTACGTGCCTTACTGATAACCTCATTCAGGGTAGTAGTCGGCAACACTGCTGCGCTGTTTGTTGTTGTGTTGAAGGCATCTGCTCTGCGCTCTGCATCTTGTGTTTCCATTGCTTTGTTAAAGGTGCGCTGTTCAATGTCATTCAGCTTTTGGCCGAGCATGTTCTTATAAAAAGCGTTGCGGTACTCGACACTGCCAAAGATATTTTCAGTTGGTACAGAACGCTCCTCTTGCTTTTGCATCCCTGTAATCGGGTTTAGATTGCGCTGTTCAATGTTGCCTGTTGCTGCGCTGCGTTGTTCCTTCTCTTTGATGTTTTCTTTCGCCTGGTTCAAGCCGTCAATTTCCACATTCAGGATAGATACATCAGCTGTTGGATCTGTATCAATGGTATTTCTAATTTCTGTCGCTCTTTGTTCAATGGCCTCAATAGACTGGTTACGGTAGTAGTTAAATGCTTCTTGTACTGTATTGAATTTCATATTAAAAATCTCTCCTTAGTAGTTGGTTTAGTTTAATTTTTGTTTGCTGTCTTTCGTTTGATTTCAGTGCTTCCCATGTGTCCTCAATTTGTGAACGTGCTTCTACGCTTGTCTGCGGATAGGCCGGGAAAGCTACTATAGAACATTCATATACTTTCTCAATCTTGCTTATCGTCCGGGTGTTCGTCTTTGCATCATACCGGCTGCCGCCTTTTGGTACTTTGAAAGCAAAACTCATGCCGGACAGGTCGCCACGTTTTACTGCCGTATGAACGCTGCGCCCATCTTCTGTACTTGGTAGCTCTGCCCTCATCATTAAGCCTGCCGACTCTAATGTAAGGTGCATTGTCTTAGGTGTACGTGCCAAAGGAATTTTGTTCATGTCATGGTTATAAAGCAGCCGGACATCCGACAAGTCGGCATCATCCAATGCGCCCCTTTTGATAACCTCGACATATTCCCCAAATGGTGCATTTATTGTGGTGGGCTGATCGTAAATAATCGGCCTACCACTTAAAACAAGGCTGTCCGAGCCTGTCGGCTCTTTAGCTCTTATTTCCGCTATTCGTAACTCTTTCATCTGCGGTGTCCCCCTTATCTTTGCCAAGTTGGTATTCATCAGCTTTATCAGCATTAACCACATTCAATGTTTGAAGCCTTCTATCTCCATCATCCACAGGCGGCAGGTTCAATATCTCCAGTGCCTGGTTGATGGTCAGCAAGCCAAGTGGTGTAAGTTCCTTGAGTATGTTGGTCTTGCTTTGGTTGCTTGCAAACTGTAGGCGGTTCGATTCAAATATTATGGAATTGCCAAACGCCTGTTCACGTTGCGTAAAGAGTTTATCCGTCAGCTCCAGTGAAAACTGTATCGCTAGGGGTTCAATCACAGATTCATAAAATGCGCCCCATTCGTCCTCTGTATAGGTACTGTTTACGATGGATTCCCCAACGCCCATATAGTCATATATTTTTCGCTTCACTGTGTCCATCTGTTGCGTGTCTATGGTGGTGCTGCTTTCTTCCAGGGGAATGTAATCAAATTTGTTATCAATGGCAGCAACGCCCCCATGGTTGCTCATGGACAAGTAATCATTCGTAAAGGCTTCTTTTTCTTCTTTCAGCTTTTCAGGACTTAGTACCTGATTGTATTTCAATATCCCTTTAATCTTGGCACTGCTCTTGATGGATTCACTCAATCCCTGGTTCTGATTGTGAGCCAGTTCCAAGGCGGCTGTAATCGCTCCGTTGCCGTCCCCTAGCAAGTCATTGCCGTTGAAAAATCTCCGGGCTATGAATACTTCTGATATATGGAAGGTGACTTCCTGCCCGTTTCCAAACAGGAATTTTAAATACATTTCACCAGTCGGATCTGTCATATATTCTACATTGTTGGAAGAAAGCGGATATATCGCTATTAAGTTGCCCCGTTCATCCTTCTGTAGGTACGCAAAGGCGTTGTTATGCAAGTAGTAGTGCGTAACCAATTTATATATAAGGTCATAGCTTGTCATGTACGGGTTCGGCCTCACCTGCAAAATACGGTTTAATGTCTGGTCGCCCTGCATGCGCTTATTATTATCTTTTGTATAAATGATATGTCTACCCTTTAGGCGTGCAGCGTTCCGTGCTATCGCATCCACAGCCGTCCTATATACATCATTCTCATAGGCGTTGCCATTGAACGGTGTGAAAGCAGGCGTGCCCCCACTCAATAGCTCAATGCGTTCTGTCTGCTGCGCCTGTAGTTTATCTATGCCAAGTATTCGATCTAACCACTTTGCCACTCGCTCACTCCTTCCTGTAAATTTATTCTAAAATTGTCATTTTATATTAATTAAATTATACCATACGGGGGTATATAAATCCAGTTGTGTCAAGGGTTTTCGGTGAAATAAGTGATAAATGTGTAGTAGAGTGTCCGGCCATTTTTTTGATTCATTTCAACCTTGGATTCTACTTCTCTTAATTGGTGATTACTGTCATTGAATAGTTCGCTAAAGGCATTGAAATTATCCTGATGCTCTTGGATGCTGTGACTTTTGATAATTTTCATCTGTATCATTTATTCGCTCCTCCTTTCTTAAATATCCACAATAAGTGAGCCTGCAACCGAACAGAATTTTTCAGTTGCACACCAAAACCCTTGGGGCACAAGGGGTTCAGTGATTTTTCAACTTGCAACCGAGATTTTCACCCTCTCCCACAATTAAGTGCAATACTCTTTTTTAAGTCACTTGTTTTTTATAGTGATTTGATGATATTTTCAGTTGCTTGGTTGCAAACACCTTCTAAACGTTGATATGGTGCTGTTTATCCTTGCAACCGAACAGAATTTTTCAGTTGCATTTCAGTTGCTTGGTTGCACTTCATTTTTATATGACCTTTGGCTTTTCTTTGGATCAGGAAACTTTATCCCTATGTCCATTCTGTCCAAGTCGCCAATATGTGGTTCTAGGTAGTGCCAATCAAACCGTTCAAGCACCCCTGCGCTCCATCCTTTCCCTATATGCTTCTTAAACTGATTGTGGAATTTGCGGTTGGATAAGGGTTTAAATCCATTTTCTTCACAATAATTCTTGTAAAAACCATAGACGATATACATCGGCACTTTCGGTATATCCCACTCATCGAACACATTCACCTTAAACTCATAGACAGGATCGTTATCTTGCTTGAATATCTCCAACTCTTTCAAGGACACATCCGGTACTTCAAATTTCTCAAAGTCCATATTGAGTGCTTTATGCAGCACATACTCCAGGACTTCAGGGCGTTTGATATAGTCCTCTTTGATTGCTGCGTTCTCTACATCCCCATTGAAGTCTGCATTGAACGGTACGATGATGATTCGCCTTAGCGTGCCTTGCGTCTTATTCTTGAAGCTAGGCATCCCATTTGTGGACTGTATGACAGAACACCTATAGACGGTACTGTATAGCGGTTGCCCCTTAAACTCGACAAGCACCCTGTCACCAGTTACAACACTGTTGAAATTAGATGAATCGTCTACATAGGTATTGGCCGGTACATCATCCCCAATTACTGCCGTCTTGCCCTCTAGTACACTCAACTTGAAGCGTTCATCAAACTCATTCACTTTCAGGCTTGCCACATTCTGATGACCTATCAAATTAGAAAGCAACTCTTGATACGTGCCTTTACCATTATTTCCTTCTCCTATTAAGAAGATGGCTTTTTTACGGGTATAGTTTCCATTCAAGCTGTCATTAATGACCTGCCACAGTAGTGTGATAACTTGCTCATCATCGCAAGCAATAGATCTGATCCAGGATTCTACATCCCAACCATTTATAATCGGGCTGCTAGGGTTCTCTATATACCGTGTGGATATTTTTGTAGTGAATACATAGTCTGGGCTGAATGGTTCGAGCTTTCGGCTCTTAATGTTGAATACACCATTCTCCACCGGTATCAAGTAACGGTCATTCGTTTTCTCCCTCACATCTGCCATATTGGAAATATGATATATAATTTCTTTCGCTTTATTTTCATTATGCTTCGGTTCTAACCACGATATGATGCGTTGTATGCGTGTACTGTTTTGCGTATAGATGCCTTCATCCGGCACATACATAGCAAGTTTCGTGTTTTCCTCCAGGTCGAACAGTGCAAACTGCACATGCTCCTGCAAAAGGACAGCACACCTTATCGGGCTAATTGTGGTAGGCTTACGGCCATTCTTACCTTCTTCTATCCAAGCTTCCTCCATACGTTGCAATTCATCATGCCGGGTTTTTTTAATTGCCTTCTTTAAGTTACTACCTGAACCCCATCCAGGAAGAATAGTAAATTCATATTCAGGTTTTGAATAGTTCGGATCGTATCCACCTTTTAAGCCATGTACTGCGGTTTCAATCGTCTTGCCTATTCCACCATTCTTATGATCCTTTTCTTTCCTGTACGCCCCACTGTTGCACCATATGTCGTACATCATATTGCTGTCGCCACAAGAGTAAAACGCCAATGTGTTCATTAGTGACTGGTCTGATTCTGATTGACTGGGGAACGGCTTCCCTTGCGTGTCCGTTGCCTGCTCCCAATCTCCTTTAAGAATGTGCGTGATTTGTTCACCCCTCTTTTTATCGGCTGCTGCTTTCTTGACTACTTCCGCCTGCGGTATCTTGGACTTGCCTGTATCTTCAAGCTGTTGGCCTCCTGTATGCTCTTTAGGGAAGGCCTGTGCGATTAATTTATCAATGTGGCTGTCCATGTCATGAATATAGTCTATGTCCCCTGTGGCATGCCCTGTGACGGTTACAAAGCCAGTCAGTGAGAACAGTTCCATATTCTCTTGGTTATTCTTCTTGCTATGGCTCTTCGGCTTCTCACCGGACATATATACGTGTATGCCATTCCCTGATGGGGAATACTCACAATAAGTGGCATGTTTCAGATGCTCATGATATTCATGTTCTGTAGCACCGTCTATATCAAGTACATAGAGGTTGTTGTCCGGATTAGGGAAAAATCCAATGCCGTCATATTCCCCCGTTTGATAGGCTGCCTCCATCTCTTCAAAAGACAGCCATATTCTTTTATCGCTCCATCTTGCTATAGTTTCCTCACCATTCACGGTGGGCTGCTTTGGTGAATAGGGTACTTTCTCGAGCCTGCCCCCTCTTTTCTCTGCCCTCCACATAATCCAATGTGGAATTTGCTTCATTTCATCCGGTATGTTTTCGATCTGTACCGGCAAGATCTCTTTATCTATAGAAAGCACCATATATCCCACTTCCTTCTGATGTTTTTGTTGTATTAGTCGCTCCATATTGGTACAATTGAAGAAAGATATTTTCCTAACCGTATAATGTCTAACTCACTTTTTGCGCCGTCTGCCAACGGTGCTTTTTTATTGCTTCGGGTATATACATTTCATCCCTCCTTTCTTCTTTGGATTAACCCTCCTTCAATTTCTCAAAGAATTTAATGTCATTATTTGTGGCCGTCATGCTTGCGGTCATTTCATCAAGGAACGCATCTACTTCATCCCGTTTGAACAAGTACTTGGCTCCTACCTTGTAATATTTCAAACCGTTCTTAATCAAACGATCTTCGATAACCGGCTTACTGATGTTAAGATATGAAGCTAGTTCATTGTAGGTTATGAAGTATTTCTGCTTTGCCAATTCATCTACACGTTCATCAATTGCTTGCTGCATCATTTCTTTTACTGTCTTTTCGTCCACTTTTACATTAAGCATTTTGGCCCCCTACCTTTCGTCTTTTTTCGTAGGATTTTTACTAAAAAAAATATCATCAAATGTTATAAATGGGTCGCTTTCCTTAATCAATTCGATAAATATTAGTATTTCTTGATTAGTGAAATGAGACCTCCCCTTTTCTTTTGCACGGTATGTGGCTTCTGAAATTCCTAACTTCTCTGCCATTTCTGTTTGAGTCAAACCAATCATTTTTCTATATCCTAGTACTTTATTCATTCTCCCACCCCCTTTTCGTCTTTTTTCGTAGGATCAAACATAGAGTAACATGATTAAGCGTAAAACACAACAAAATCTTCGTTTTTCGTCTTTTATATGCTATTATTCATTTAAGGGGGACGCGAAATATGGATGAAAAAATGATAGGCAAACGCATTAGAAAAATTAGAACAACTCTAGGAATGACTATGAAAGAATTTGGATTAATCTTTGACCCTCCTGCCAGTGATAGCTTGGTTTCTCGATGGGAACGAGGTATCAATGCTCCTAATCGTGAAAGAATGAAAAAGATTGCAGAACATGGGAACGTTACAGTGGATCATTTAATTAACGGTAAAAATATGTATCTAAAGCTATCAGATGATAGTTATATGACGTTCGAGAACTTCAAAAATATCTCAAACGACTTAGAAAATGAATTAAATATGAGATTAGAGCGTTTAGAGAATAAAAAAATATCTCCTTTTGCCGGAAGTACTATAAATGAACTATTAAAAGTTATAGAAGATGCTGATTTCAACGAAGTAATGGACTTAAACCTTGTTTTCCACCAAATTTCTAGCTATAAGAAGATTGCTAGTAAACGTATAAACCATGAAGAAAAAATTGAAGAAATTCATAGAAGAGCTAGGGCATATGAAGATTTTCTATTGAAGTGGGCTGGGTATAAAGACGAAGATTGTCAAGAAAAGAGTGATTAAATGGCGGTCTACAAAAGAGGGAAAACATATACTTATCGTGTCTATGTAGGCAAGGATCCAATCACTGGAAAAGATAAACAGATCAGCAAAGGCGGCTTTCGCACAAAGAAAGATGCTCAACTAGCAGCAGCACTCATTGAAAGGCAATTCCACAATGGGGAATACATCGAACCGAGCAGCCTCACTCTTGAAGCGTTAGGCACTGCATGGCTTGATGCATATAGCGTGGATGTTAAGGACAGCACTGTCAGAATGAGAAGCCAAGCGTTGAAGAAGCTGATTGCTGCGTTTAATAATTGCCAGGTGCAGAAAGTCACTAAAAATGACTATCAGACATTCATCAATGACATGGCCAAGGCTCACAGCGTAAATCATGTAAAAATTATCCATACAACAGCCAGGATGTTATTCCAGTACGCCAAGGAATACACAAAAATAATCAGTAAATCCCCATGTGATGGCATCAAGCTGCCTAAAGAGAAACAAACCGTTGAAGATATCGAGAATGAAGAAACCTCCTATAACTTTATGGAGAAAGAAGAATTAGAGGCATTTCTAATGGCTGCAAAAGAACACGGTCTGGAAAATGACTTTATCCTGTTTACTACACTTGCATATACTGGGCTGCGTGTCGGCGAAGTAAGAAGCTTAAAATGGACTGATATTGACTTTGAGGCGCAAACCCTACGGGTGACAAAGACAATCCATAATGTCAGCAATAACCGTAAAAAGTTCAACCTGTTCACTCCTAAAACAAAAAAGTCCATCCGTACCATTAGCATAGATCCCTTTGTGGTAGATCTATTACAACGGCATCAGATGGAGCAGGAGATGGTGAAGCAGCATAACCACATGTTCTATCAGGACTACAGCTTTATATTTGCCAGTAGTGATGGCTATCCCTTAACAGTTACGCTGATAAATGATAGAATGAAACGTGTTTTAGCATTGACGGGCATAGATAAATCCCTATCTTCCCACTCCTGGAGGCACACCCACACGGCACTCTTGATTGAAGCCGGGGTACACATCAAAGAGATACAGGAAAGATTGGGACATTCAAGCATTCAGACAACCATGGACATCTACGCCAAAATGACTAAAAACATGAAAAAAGATGCTTCCTCGAAGTTTAGCAAGCTCATGGGGAATGTATCAGAAAATCTAAAATAGCGGAAAGCATGAACAAAAACATGAACATGCTATTTTAAAAGCCCATGATAACGGGCTTAAAACCCTATTCAGGTATATCCTGCAAATATAATTGATAGGTGGAATAGACAATGGAATATCGAGTATTACTTTATTATTACTATACTGATATCGTTGACCCGGACGGCTTAAGTAAAGAGCATTTGAGAATCTGTAAAGATATGAATTTAAAAGGCAGAATCTTAATCGCCAATGAAGGCATCAACGGCACAGTATCAGGTACTGTAGAAGACACTGATAAATACCGTCAGTATATGGAAAATCATCCATTATTCAAAGGTATGGCGTTCAAAGTGGACGAATCAGAAGGACATGCATTTAAGAAAATGCATGTAAGACCGCGCCCGGAGCTTGTGAACCTGAGCCTGGAAGATGACGTCAATCCTCATGAAATCACAGGCGAGTACTTATCGCCGGCTGAATTTTATGAAGAAATGCAAAACGAAGATACAGTCGTTTTGGATGTCCGCAACACCTATGAATATGACGTCGGTCATTTCAGAGGCGCAATCCGTCCGGAAGTGGACACTTTCAGAGATACACCTGAATGGGTGCGCGAAAACCGTGAACTGTTCGAGGGTAAAAAAGTACTGACATACTGTACAGGCGGCATACGCTGCGAAAAATTCTCAGGCTGGTTGAAGCGTGAAGGATTTGAGGATGTCGGCCAACTGCACGGCGGTATCGCAACATACAGTAAAGATCCGGTCGCAAAAGGACAATTATGGGATGGTATGATGTACGTCTTTGATGAAAGACTGACAGTACCCGTCAACCAGGTTGAACACAATGTTGTCGGCAAGGATCACTATGACGGTACACCATGCGAAAGATATATCAACTGTGCAAACCCTGAATGTAACGCCCAGATTATCGCTTCAGAAGAAAATGAAGCATATCATTTAGGCGGATGTTCACTCGAATGCGCAGAACATTCACGCAACCGCTACATCGTGAAAAATGAACTGTCCCAAGACTACGTGGAAACACGTCTTGAAGAATTAAGAAATTCAGGTTTCGCTGATTTCGATATGATCGGCGACTTTAAAGGTTAATACAAACGATAGAGAGAAAGAGCCTGGCTAAGGCTCTTTTTTGTTTGGATAGGGAATGGAAACTTCGCTGGAAGGGCGGAATCTTTTGGGGGAGGAGGATGTTTAGATAGATGCGATTTCATGGCTATCTGAACAGCTACTATATGCTTCAGAACCCTGAACATTTATAAAAGAATGAAAATTTGCTCACTCACACTAATATATCTCCCCCGAGTAAGCAGCAGAGCCGGTCCCAACACTGCCACAACCACACCCGACATCATCGTCCCCAAAATAAAAAGCAGGCCCGCTTCTAATGAGGCACGGCCTACTCTTCTGTTTCCATCTCCGCCTCTTTCTTTTGGCGTCGACGCTCTTTTATTTTCACTATATAAATACTGATTTCATAAAGAACAATCATCGGCGCCACTGTAATCATATGTGTGAAAAAGTCCGGCGGCGCAATGAGCGCAGTGAGAACCAGCAGTCCAAAATAGACGTATAAACGCACGTTTTTCATAATTACTGAGTCGAGAAGTTCAATATGGTGCAGAAATAAAACGATGATCGGCAATTGGAATATCAAGCCGAACGGCATCGTCGTAATCAGCAGAAATGACATATACTCATCCGCCGTTACGAGCACCTCAAAGTTTTGCTGGCCCATCTGTATCAAAAAGTAATAGCTGATTGGATGGACGACAAAGTAACCGAATAAAATCCCAAGTATAAATAAACCCATCATGAATGGAAAATATGACTTGAGAAAATTTGTCTCCTTCTCAACGAGACCGGGTCTCATAAACTGCCATAAATAATAGCAGATGAATGGCAGACTCAGTCCGATGCCGAGTGAACCCGCCGTCCTCAAGTAGAAACGAATCACTTCGAACGGTCCCCGTACAATCAGGTCGTGACCTTTAGTCAAATAAGGGAACCAGAACTGTATTGTTAAAAATATCAGAGCAAAAAATATAACAAACACTACAATTGATTTTATTAAAACACCTCGTAAATCATCCAGATGCTCGACTAAAGTGGCATCCGGCTGATCTTTCGTCACGCGGCGTTGTTTTTTAGTTTTTGATATTCCGTCATCTGTAATCTGCTGCAGCGTCTGTTTACGTTTGTTATTTTTATCTTCTTCACTCACAAATATTCACCTCAGTCATAGACACAGGACATTTCGATTGCCAGATTATTCATCTTCAGATTCTGTAAAACTGACGATGACCCTTCCTCTGATCTGTCCTTTTAATATCTTCTTCAATGTATCCGGTAATTCATTCAAAGTAATTTCATTGACGATATCATTTGTGAGCTTGGATGGTTTCAAGTCCGTTGCGAGCCTGTCCCAAATTTTCTGTCTGCCTTCCATTGGATACTTCACGGAATCCACACCAATCCACTGGACACTTCTGGAAATGAAAGGTAAGACAGTCGTCTGAACATCCACACCGCCGACCAGTCCGCAGGTGGCAACGTATCCGCCATAGTCCAGGCTGCTTAATATATACTGTGTCGTTTTACCGCCAATCGGATCGATTGCCGCAATCCACTGTCTTTTACGTATGGATTTCTGGTCTTCATCAAAGATTTCATCGCGATGTATCACACGTTTTGCACCAATTGATTTCAAATACTGTGCTTCTTCTGTATGCCCTGTACTCGCCTCTACGTGATATCCCAGGTCATCCAGCATATTGACGGATAAACTGCCGACACCGCCGCTTGCACCTGCGACCAGCACTTTGCCGTCCTCCGGCTTCAATCCATTTTGTTCCAACTTATCGATTGATAGTGCTGCGGTGAAGCCTGCTGTCCCCAGAGTCATTGCTTCTTTTAAAGACAATCCTTTCGGCAAAGGTACAAGCCATTTTGAAGGAATTCTTGCCATTTCACTGAATCCCCCAAAATTCCGTGTCCCGATATAATAACTTGTAGCCAGTACCTGGTCTCCCGGTTTAAATTTTTCACTGACAGATTCAACCACTTCACCGGCTAAATCTATTCCGGGCACCATTGGGAACTTCTCTGCAAATTGTCCGTTAACTGCAATCAAGGCATCCTTGTAGTTCACACTTGAATAATGGACTTTAATCAATACATCCCCCGCTGTAAGTTGATCAGTCGACAGTGTTTTTATGGACATTTCCGGATTGCCATCCACTTTTTCTACTACCAATGCATCAAAGTTGCTCATAATCGTCCACCCCTTTTAATTATAATTACTCCGCATTTTCGTCTGTCACTTTAGTGCCTGCCATCAAATCATGCAATGCACGTTTATCTTTCCTTGTAATCATCATTACACCTGACAGTAATAAAAACAATCCAAATGTCAGAATATATACAACTAATATAAATAATTCTCTTTTAACCATAACCTGCCATGTAACATCTTTACCATTCACTTGTGTAACTCTTATGCCGAGCAGCCGTCTCCCAATTGACCATCCATACCAGGTTACCGGCAGTGAAATCATATAGACTGTGACAATCAATAACATGAATAGATTGAATATGAAATTCGCCCTTGGTTCTATGACAAAATCATAGCCAATGGTAAAGCTTAATAAAAACACGATAGGCACACCGATAATCAGCCCGTCTATCATACGTGCAAAAAACCGCTGCCACAACTTTGCTGGAAAAATCAAGATTTGTCCTCCTGTGTGCTTGTCTGCATCTGTTTATTATACATTAAATTAATCCAATTTTTCCAAATTGATGCTGTCGACCCCTATCACCTCGATAAGGTCGCCTTCCTCGATGGTCATGACAAATGACTCTCTGCCGCCTTCATCAGGATTTCCGACTGCATTGCTTGAAGTGATATAAACATCGGCATGAGACGTTTGCACCTGACCGACCAAATCTGTTTCTTCAGTCGAAATTCTGTAGTCACCCGGCTCTACGTCTTCACCGGCGATATGCATTCCGGCAGGCAGTTCACCTTCATACTCCTCAGATACCGGAGTCAAAGTAAAGCTTTCGGCACCTGTCACTTCGATATTATCCCCCTCGCTTATGTAGGCCACAAGTTCTGTAGGATAACCCTGTGTACCGTTTTCGCTGTCTTCACTCATCAGTGCCTCGCCGGCAACATATTTGTCCTCATAATCATAAATACTCAAGTATGAGCCATATTCCGAAGTTGTAGTAATACTGTAACGCCCGGGCACTATATCACCTCCGGCAGTATGCTCGCCCTCTTCAATAGTTACCTCTTCACCTTCACCGTATAAATGACTGTAGTCAATCGTTTCATACATAGGATCGAGGTCTTCATCAGTTGCCTCATCACGCTCCGGACCTGTTTCTTCCTGAACCTCTTCTTCATCCGTCGTTTCTTCTTCGACTTCAACATCTTCCTCTTCAGAAGTCTCCTCTTCTTCTCCGGAATTCTCTTCACCATTATCTGTTTCCTCCGTCGAGGACCCGAGACCTAAAACATTGTTGATGTCATCTGCAAGTTCATCAAATGGGTTGCTGCAAGCCATCAGTAGCATGCTGCTGATGGCAAGTGCAGCCGTTAAGCGCACCTTTTTAAAATTCATATGTAACTCCTTCTTTTTTAAGACTATGTTATCACATCGTTATATTTAACAGTGGTAAACTTTAAAAATTAACAAACCTCTCTTTTATTATATAATAAAACCAATATAAAAATTAGGGGGACTACGATGACATTCGATGAATATGTAGAAAATATCGATGAAAAATGGAAAAATAGTTTTTTAAAGACATGGAATATGATAGAAGGACACTTGCCCGAGGGATTCATAGTGGATATACAGCATGGTATGCCCGGATTCGCAGTTCCGAAATGCACTTACCCAGATGGATACCACGTCGATCAGACCCCGCTTCCTTTCATAGCGATTGCTGCGCAAAAACGCCATTTGGCTGTCTACCACATGGGACTTCATCGAGATGATGCATTATACGAATGATTCATCAATGAATATCCAAAGCATATGGACACCAAGTTGAACATGGGAAAGAGCTGTATACGTTTCAACAATCCAAAAAAAGTCCCTTATGAACTCCTTGGTGAACTGGCAGAAAAAACAACCGTCGAAGAATGGATTGAACTGTATGAATCACGTCTGAAAAATTCTCAGTGAAATAAAGTTCTCCACTAAAAGGTGAATATGATTAATTTTCACATGAAGAAAGCACCATCTGCTCGTGACTTCAGATGGTGCTTATATATAGATCATTGGATGCCTTGTTTATAGTTATATTGTAAGGCTAGATACACATCATCAGTTGCAATTTTAATCGCAACTGACGATGGTTTTAGTAATCTTATAAAATTCATTATTTATTGTCTTGTTCAGACGGACCAGGCACTACATTTTCAAGCGGTGTCGCACGATACACGAAAAACGACATAACAACTGCAATCAATGCAACGATAAATATTATAAAGTAGACAAACTCTACTCCTGAAACCATAGCCGCCGTAAGCGCCGCTTCCGATTCCGGGTTTGCAGCACCTTCAAGAAAACTTTGCTGTCGTTAATTAAGCATTCCTATAAACACCGATACCCCGATTGCTCCTGACAATGGCTGCAGGGTAGAGACGACAGCTGTACCATGTGGATATAAATGTTTCGGCAGCTGGTTTAAGCCGTTCGTCTCTGCCGGCATCATCGTTGCGGAAACACTCAGCATAATCAGCATAAATCCGCCGATAATGACCCACTGCGGGGTGTCTGCATTCAAATTACTGAACATAAACATCGTAACTGCCAGTATTATCGTTGCCGGAATCATCATAATTTTCGGGCCGACCTTATCGAATAAGGAACCCATAAATGGACTCATAATTCCGCTTAACAGACTCCCGGGCAGAAGTAACAACCCTGCAGCCGCTGCTGTAAGTCCCATTGGACCTTGCATAAATACCGGCAGTATCAGTTCCGAAGCGAACATTGTCATGACAATAATGATAAACAACAAAACCGCATGTGAAAACATCGGAAATTTAAAGACACGCAAATCCATTAAGGGCTCTTCCAGTCTGAACTGACGGACCGCGAAGAATATCATTGCAATAACACCAATTATAATCGGCACATAAACCGTCACACTCATAAATCCTTCCGCAGATTCACCTGCATGACTGAATCCGTAAATTGTGAAACCTAAACCCATCGTCGAATAAATAATAGACAGCCAGTCTATTTTCGGCTTTCTGATTTCAGTAATATTAACCAGATATTTTAAAGCAAACAAAATTGAAAGGATCGTAAACGGAATTACAAAGATAAATAAGAATCTCCATCCGAAGTATTCGACGATAATACCGGAGAGTGTCGGTCCGATCGCAGGCGCAAACATAATGACCAGCCCGATGATACCCATGATTTTTCCTCTTTTATGCGGCGGATAGATTAACAGGAATACGTTAAATATGATTGGCATGATTAAACCTGTACCAATCGCCTGTATCATCCGTCCGACCAGCAAAATAGAAAACGTCGGGGCGAGCGCTGCAATTACAGTCCCGGCCAAGAACGTAACCATCGTACCGATAAACATCTGTCTAGTCGTAAACCAGCCCATTAACAAAGGGGATATCGGTATGACGATAGCCATCACAAGCATGAATCCTGTCGCTACCCACTGTACTGTAGAAAGTGCGACTCCAAATTCCTGCATAAGAGTCGTTAAAGCAATATTAAGCAATGTTTCATTTAAAACCGCAAAGAATGCACCCATAATTAATGCCACCATTATCGGCGTCGTTCTAGCATTTGGATCGTCAGATAAAAATTCGTATTTTATCTTTTTATTTTCTGTCATTTTCACACCTCGTAATATTAATTAAAAGTATTGAATATTGAGCATAAACAATACACATCAATTTGATGACCTATTATAATATAAGGTATACAGTAACTATACAGTCAAGAGGTGAGTCTTATGAAATCGGAAATTTATTTTACTTCCGGTGATTTTGCGAAACTTTGTGAAGTCACGAAACAAACCTTGTTGCATTATGACAAGATCGGACTTCTTCATCCCGATCACAAAGATGAAAAAGGATACCGTTACTACTCATATGTACAATTAGACATAATGTACGTGATTGAATCATTAAAAGAAATGGAAATGCCGCTTCGTGAGATTAAGGAATTCATCAGTGTGACAACGCCAGAAACGATGATTAGAATGTTTACGGAAAAATCAAAACAAATATCAGAAAAAATTAATACTCTGAAAAGCATTCAAAATAAGATTGAAATAAAAATAGCAGTAACCAAGGAAGCTGAAACCACTGATTTCAGCGAAATTGTCCTGACTGAAACTGAGGAAGAATATTTATATTTGAGCGCGCCATTGTTAAATTATGATGACGATGAGAACAGAGCTGCCATTTCGGACTTTTATAAAATATGTATGAGAGAACTGCATGAAAATTATTCTATAGGTGCGATGGTTGACATAGAAAGTCTGCGTAGAGAGAAAATACACAGCTATAAATACCTTTTGTGAGAACTAGCTATACCGACGCGCTGCCACTCGTTAAAAAAGAACTGACACAGCAGACAGTTGCCTATCATGTCGGAAAGTATGAAGATATTAATCATACTTACGCTGAAATTTTAGAATTTTTAACAAAAAACCGGTTGAGTATTACAGATTATGCTTATGAAGAACCGATTCTCGACCGCATATCGGTGAACGACAGCGAAAAATACGTAACAAAAATTACTGTCCCGGTTACAGCACTTGATTGCTAAGTACCCAAGCAACATTTTACGCTTTTACCAAACTTTAAATCTTCGAATAATAATATATAATTGCTTCAAGCTCAATATGTTCTCTCATTACAAAAGACCCCTGCCTCAATACCTGACAGGTATTGAGGCAGGGGTCTCTATCTTTAAATTATCCTTCTGCGTTCCAGCGTAAAACAGGCTTACGTGAAGCTCTTGTTTCATCCAAACGTTTAACAGAAGTTTTGTGTGGTGCACTGTGGATGACATCCTGATTATTTTCAGTTTCATCAGCAATCTGATTCATAGTGTCGATGAAGTGATCTAAAGTTTCTTTAGATTCAGTCTCAGTCGGCTCTATCATCAGTGCCTCATCCACGATTAATGGGAAGTAAACGGTTGGTGGGTGAATATCGAAGTCCATCAGACGTTTCGCGATATCCGCTGTTGCCACACCTTGTTTCTTCTGTCTGTTTCCGGAGATTACAAATTCGTGTTTACAATGCTGAGTGAATGGAAGTTCATACTTGTCTTCAAGGCCGCGCATGATGTAGTTAGCATTCAGCACAGCGCCTTCGCTGACTTTCTTAAGTCCTTCAGCCCCCAGTGTACGGATGTACGTGTATGAACGAACGTTGATTCCGAAGTTACCGTAGTATGTTTTTACCATACCAATTGACTGTGGAAGATCATAATCCAAATCATATACGCCGTCTTTTTCAGTTACGACCGGTTTAGGCAGGAATGGTTTCAGTTCGTCTGTTACACCGATTGGACCTGAACCAGGACCACCGCCGCCGTGCGGACCAGTGAATGTCTTGTGCAAGTTCAAGTGAACCGCATCGAAGCCCATATCTCCCGGACGAGTGTAACCCATGATAGCGTTCAGGTTTGCACCGTCATAGTACATTTTACCGCCCGCTTCATGGACGATTTCTGACATTTCAACGATTTGAGTCTCAAACAGACCTAACGTGTTAGGGTTTGTCAGCATAAGCGCTGCAGTGTTTTCGTTAACTACTTTCTTCAAGTCTTCAACGTCAACAAGACCTTCATCGTTTGATTTAACTTCAACCACTTTAAATCCAGCAACTGCTGCAGATGAAGGGTTTGTACCGTGAGCCGAGTCAGGTACGATCACTTCGTTACGGTGTGATTCACCATTTGCTTCATGGAAAGCTTTAAAGATCATCAGTGCTGTCCACTCACCTTGTGAACCGGCAGCTGGCTGCAGTGTGATTTCATCCATTCCAGTAATTTCCTCAAGGTGTACCTGAAGATCGTACATCATTTCTAGAGCACCCTGGATTGTGCTTGTATCCTGATAAGGATGGATATGGCTGAACCCTGGTAATCTGACAACATCTTCGTTGATTACCGGGTTGTATTTCATCGTACATGATCCAAGTGGATAGAATCCTGATAAAATACCGAAGTTGCGGTTGGATAATCCAGTATAGTGACGCATTAATTCCAATTCATCAACTTCAGGAAGGTTAGCCTGTACTTTACGTACATATGCTTCGCCAACTTCTTCTTCCAGATTTACTTCCGGAACATCAAGCGCCGGCAGGTTGTAACCGTTTCTGCCTTCTTTACTGCGTTCAAAAATTAATGGAAAGTTCTCATTAGCCATTATTGATATCCCCCATTTCTTTTACAAATGCATCGATTTCTTCTTTAGAGCGGATTTCAGTAGTAGCTATCAACATATGATTTTCGAATTCAGGATATACTCTGCCAAGGTCGAACCCGCCGACAAATCCTTTTTCAAATAACTTTTTATTAACTTCTGATACCGGTTTTGAAAGTTTAACTACAATCTCATTGAAGTATGCTCCGCTGAATGCAGCTGAAAGGTTTGCCTCAGCCAGCTGATTTTTAGTATATCTAGCTTTTTGCATGTTTAATTCAGACATCTCTTTAACACCATTCTTACCAAGTGCACTCATAGCAGCTGAACTTGCCACTGCGTTCAATGCCTGGTTGGATGTGATGTTTGAAGTCGCCTTCTCACGTCTGATATGCTGTTCTCTCGTCTGAAGAACTAATACGAAACCGCGCTGACCGTCTTGGTCGACTGTTTCACCAACGAAACGTCCAGGCACTTTACGCATTAATTTTTTCGTTGTAGCGAAGTAACCACAGTGCGGTCCGCCGAATTGTGCAGGGATACCGAATACTTGTGTATCACCAACAACGATGTCAGCGCCGAATTCACCCGGAGGTGTCAAGTAACCAAGGGATAACGGGTTGCTTGATACAACAAACATAGATTTAGACTGTTTTTCAACAATTTCATTTATTTGTTCAAGTGGCTCAATTTGGCCAAGGAAGTTAGGATACTGAACGATGAATGCAGCAGTATCTTCGTCATGCTCTTTTTCTAAGTGGTCAAGATCTGTCTTACCGTCTTTAAGGTCGATTTCCACCACTTCAAGGTTTTTACCTTTTGAAGCTGTTTTAACCAACTGACGGTGTTCAGGATGTACAGCAGATGAAATGAGCACTTTCTTTTTCTTAGTTTGGCCGACACTCAAGTTTACAGCTTCAACAACTGCTGTACCACCATCATAGAGTGACGAGTTTACAATAGGCATAGCTGTAATCTCAGAAATCATTGTTTGGAATTCAAACATAGCCTGTAATTCACCCTGCGTCATTTCAGGCTGATATGGCGTGTAAGAAGTATAGAACTCCTGCCTTGAAATAACATGGTCAACTACTGATGGGATGAAGTGATCATATACCCCGGCACCCAAGAACGAAGTGTACTCTGTCAAGTTAGCGTTCTTCGCTGCCATTTTAGTGAGTTCTTGTTTTAATTCATACTCACTGGTAGGTTTTTTAAGCTGTAATTCTCTGCCCAGTCTAACTTTTTCAGGAATATCTGAAAAGAGTTCGTCTGTGGACTTTGCACCGATTTTTTCAAGCATTTCTGCTTTATCAGTTTCAGTAACTGGTAAATAACGAAAATCCATTAAAATTTCCTCCTTATTTATCATTAAAGATAATCTAATTTCTGTTCTGATTAGTTTATGCCATACATTGTCATTATAAATGATTTCGATGAGATTAACAATTTTTTCACAATAATTTAGTAGTATATTTGATATATCTTTACAATTTCGACATAAACATGGTACTCATGCCCGATTTGAGCAGAATGACCCCCCCCCGCTTCCATAGATATTTTCACTGTTTTATGCCCATGTTTATTCAAATGATCTAATTGCTGTCTAATACTATATCCGTTATTACAAAGAAACTGGCACAAGAAAGAAAACAAAACAAAAAATATATGCGGATAACCGAATACGACATCGATTATATTCCTTTCACTCTTTTCATTCAGGCTGGTATTTTAAAACAGTCACACCTGAATCGAATGTTTCAGTATCAATATACTATAAATATTTGTTGGAATGCAGGTTATTGAAAATCCGTTTCCCTTTTCCTGCGATGATAGGGAAAACCATGAGCCTGTACTCATCAATTGAGTTGTTATCTGTCAGATTATATACAAGTTCTGCACTTCCAAAACTAATATATCCTTACCTGGGAGTTGCTTCAATTCAGAGATTTCACCGAGTATATTATTTCCGTCGATAATCATTGTATTGTTCCATTTAGCTTCTTTCAAAGTTGATGTAACTACATTTTTGGGATATTCATTCATCATATTAGCATAACCTGTAGTATCGACAACTTCCAGCCATGAATCAGCAAATCTTTCATAAGTCCGTCTGCCTATTAATAGAGCGTCACATTCTTTCAGTTCCTCGAGTTTAAACATTTCCTGTTCATCACTGATAAAATCAGACACCCATTCATCCGTGGCTTCCATAACACCGTCTAAAGTAATAAATTCTGAAATGATAATTTACGTATTTCATCCCTCCTTTAACTCCACTCTCCCTGCGTTGTCCCTATGTTCATCCAACACTAATACATACTAATTAAAAACTTTTTTTACTCTGCTGTGTTTTATCATTCAATGCGTTTATAGCTCAATATCTCTGAATATTTGCTACTGATGTCCAATTTCCATCATCTCAGACTAGAAATCTAAGAAAATCTAATCCATTTAAAAGCGATACTTAGTCTAATAAGTATCGCCCTGTTTTCATTATATAATTTTACAGTTCTCAATATTATTCTTTTCAAATTAAGCACACGTCAGTCTTCCGGAAAGACGAATCCTCTTTCTTCTTCCAGCATTTTTTCGATGCCATCCATAACTTCTTTGACATCATCCGGGTTGGAAATTTCATATTTATCAATATCCAGCGTATAGACAGGAGAAATTTCTTTTTTCTGATATTCTTTTATAAACTCATTTTCATAAATATCATACAGTTCCTGATAATACTTATACAGCCCCGGATCGCCCTCTATCTGTTCATACGATCTGCCGCGCTTTTTTATTCTTCTGATCGCTTCGTCAAAAGAGCCGTGCACAAATACCAGCAGGTCCGGGGACTTTTTAAGAATGACCTGCTGTTCATACAGATCATGAAGTTCTTCCATCATGTTGTCATGCAGCTCAAGATAAGTATTGAATTCATCTTCATCCATGGAGCCATTTTCGTACTGCAACCTTGCAAATACCATCGCATCTTCATAAATGGAACGGTCGAGCACCGTATTCGGATGAATCATCGCTTCTTTCAATGCTTTGAATCTATGGTTTAAGAAATATACCTGCAGATGAAAGCTGTACCTTTTCGGGTCTTTATAAAATTTTGCCAGAAATGGATTGCCTTCCACTTTTTCTATCAGCAGCTCTCTACCAAAATGTTCTGCTATCACTCCGCCCCATGCCGTTTTCCCTGCACCGATCGTACCTGCTAATGTTATCAATTCTTTTTCCTCCTATATACCTTCCATATGAACAATAAACGGACTCCTTTACACACTTTTGCAAAGGAGTCTGATATTCAAATATTTTTATCACTCATTTTCATTCATCCATTTAACCGGATTAATACCATTGTTAAGTTTATCTGAAAGTCCGCCCATTTTCCAGACAGATTTTGTATCAATCTCATATTTTCCTGTTATAATATTTCCTGGAACATATGCGATGTTCATTCATGTAAAGATTGGAAGTGAAGCCTTATCTATAACGGAGATCAAAATACATTACTACATAATCCAACAGGGAAAAAACGGATGCAGCTGGCTTTTCTTCTCGGTCTGCTCGCTATACTCGGTCCTTTAAATATCGATATGTATCTGCCTGCGTTCCCGGGCATTGCCGGTGACCTCGGCACCAGTGCCACAATGGTTCAGGCGAGCCTGACTTCGTGTCTTCTCGGCCTTGCCCTCGGTCAGGTCGTTATCGGTCCGATCAGTGACGGTCAGGGCAGAAGGAAACCTTTACTGATTGCCACTTCCCTTTTTGCGCTGGCTTCAGTGCTTTGTGCCTTTGCACCCAATATCACAACCTTAATCGCCGCAAGATTCATTCAGGGCTTCACAGCCGCTGCAGGCGTCGTACTTTCAAGAGCCGTTGTACGTGATGTTTTCAGCGGCAAGGCACTGACAAAATTCTTTGCACTCTTAATGGTCATTAACGCTGTCGCTCCGATGATGGCACCGATAGCCGGCGGAGCAATTCTGTCGTTCGAATTTACAAACTGGCAGAGCATTTTTATTTTCCTGGCTTTTATCGGTGTTTTAATCGTTGTCATCATAGCACTGATGTTGAAGGAGACGCTTCCGCCGGAAAACAGAATTCCAAGCTCTCTCGGTGCGACCGTCATTACAATGGGCAACCTGCTGAAAGACCGCTCATTCATCGGTTATGCCCTCGTAGTCGGCTTCGTCCATGGCGGAAGTTTCGCCTATGTATCCGGCACACCATTCATCTATCAGGAAATTTACGGTGTGTCACCGCAGACGTTCAGCATACTTTTCGGAATAAACGGCATGGCCATCATAATCGGCAGTTTCTTGATCGGGCGTTTCGGCGGTATCATTCACGAAAGAAAACTGCTTCAGACAGCTGTAACGATTGCTCTCGTAACAACTTCGGTTCTCCTGGTCATGACAATTGTTGAAGGACCGCTTGCTTCCATCGTCATACTGATTTTCATATATATGACGACTATGGGAATGGTCATTACAAGCACGTTCACCCTTGGCATGTCCAAACAGGGGCACCGCGCAGGAAGTGCCAGTGCAGTGCTCGGTATGCTGCCTTTGACTCTGGGTGCAATATTCACACCACTCGCGGGTATTGATGAATCATCCGCAGTACCGATGGGTCTGATATTATTTTCCACGGTGCTGATCGGGTTTATTGCTTTTCACCTGCTGGTTAAAAGACAGCCGGCAGAAGAATAGATCAAAGTACTCGAACAAATATAAGAAGACTCCATTTTGATGATTATTCAAAATGGACTCTTCTTTATTGAGATGCTTTTCTGCAAACATGCCATGCTGTTTAATTTTCAACCTTATAATATAATTCAACAAACTGATTAAAGGTTCTCGCATAATTCCCTCCAAAACTATATGGACATTCTTCATATTCTACAACCGGTATGATTTTACTTCTTTCACTCTTCCCGACTTTGCGGCGCTGCTGAAAGTATAGACATCACAAAAATCAACTTCAGTATCATCTGAGTGTGTGATGACACCATTGATAGAAGCAAATTTACCGTGGGTGATGACCTGATAAATTTCAAGCGTATCAATTTCGTCACCTTCATTTTCCAACCACGAAAGCAGAGCGAAAAGCCCCACTGTAGCTTTTCGCTCCTTCAATTGTTGCCACACAATATCTTCATGGGCATAATCTTCAATGACATTACTCAGACCTTGCATTACCGCAACTGTAAAATCAATCAGAATCTTTTTTCTGGGTGCATTCTCACAGTCCTTTGGTATAATCAGATCGATTTCTTTTGGATGATTGGTCATCTTTTTAAGCCTCCCGATTTTTCTATTCGTAATAAACTGCTTTTTACAGAGCATAGCGCAACGATGTGTATTTCTGCAATATTTTCATTACTTTTATCCTTCACCCAGTCGCTTACCGTTTCTCAATCCGCTTGGTAATATGATAAAATTTAGAAGGTTTATACATGTGATCGTGTTACACATTTATAAATCAAATAATCAGAAGTGAGTGATTGAATGTTCAACGGAGAAGAAAGAATCATCTTATCAATCATTGTTTTCGTTTACTTTGTTTTTCTGATTGTACTGGCACTGTACATGAACAAAAAAACAAAGACATATGAGGATTACAACGTTGCAGGACGTTCTGTTTCATTTTTACCTCTGCTGCTGACGTTTATCGGAACAGGTGTCGGCGGTTCGACATTGCTCGGCTACATGGAGAATGGTTACAGTCTCGGTATGGGACAGCAGTGGATACATATTACGATGTTTACATGCATCAGCATTTTCGCATTATTTCTCCTCAAACGGATCAGAGCTCTCGGAGAAAAGCACAAAATGATTACTATCGGAGATTTCACCACATTGCGCTATGGGAATGCTGCACGCCTTCCGACAGTCATCAGCATTTTATTTTCTTACTGTGCGATGAGCGGTACACTTTTTGTGTCGATTGCCACGATATTGAATGTGACAATTGGAATGAATCTCACTCTTGGTATAATTATCGGGTGGATATTACTGACGCTTAAAACGTATCTCGGCGGTCTGAAAGCAGTGATATGGCAGGACGTCATACACGGGACCATACTGGTAATCGGTACAACGCTGATGTTCATTGCCGTCCTGCGACAATCCGGCGGTTGGCAGGAGACTGCTGACTATGCCGCTTCAGCCGGTGCAGCAGACATGCTCAGCGTAATGAACATCACACCCGGGGACATACTCATCTACCTACTGACGCTTGCTGTCTTTCAGTTTGTGAGACAGGATCTCTGGCAGCGTGTGTGGGCAGCCGGCAGCTTAAAAACAGCAAGCACCGGTTATTGGATTTCGATGGTCATTGCCGTTTCGATAGGTGTGTTTGCCGTATTTATCGGCGTATTCGGCAGATACGGTCTCGAACTCGAAAGTATCGATCCCGTACTCATCTATTACGGTGTGATTGGCGATGTATTCCCATTTGCTTTTGTCGTTGTAATGATTGTTGTCCTGCTCGCAGCTGTGATATCCAGTGCAGATTCTTTCCTGCTGGCTGGCGCATCTTCCATCGTGAACGATATCGTCAGACCGGGCTTCCCACATTATTCCAATACAAAGATGCTGCTGTGGAGCAGATTGTCCGTGTTAATCATATCCGTCGTCGGTCTCGTTCTCGCGCTCACAATTCCGGGACTGGTCAACTTGATGGTCACCGGCACGGCGATGGCGGTATCCGGCCTGCTCGCACCGATAATGTTCGGCTTATTCTGGAAAAAAGCGACAATGAAGGCAGGCGTCGCTTCCATGTGGGCCGGACTGATCACTGCAGTTATCTGGCAGATAGCCGGGCATCCGTTTGGACTGCATCCGATTTTTATCGGCCTGCCTGTATCTACATTAGTACTGCTCGTTGTGACATTTGCCGCACGTGAAAAAGAAACAGTCAGAATATAAAGTTGAATTATAAATAAATCCCCTGAAAGCCATATGTGCTTTCAGGGGATGTTATGTAAAAATAAAGTTGTTTACTTTTGACAACGTGAAGCCGCATTCTTCCGTTGAAAAATGCGGCTGCTTTAAAAAATAGTTCTTTACTTTCAACATTCACCTAATCATCACACACAAAATTTGTGATAAAAAAGTTCTTAACTGTTATTCCAGAAAAGCGCCCGATCGTGTTGCGGAAAAAAGCTTACGGTTTTAAGGGGCTTGCAAACGAGAACCTGTATTTGAGTATTTGTTTACGAAAATGATATAATGAGTTACATAAAAGGCAAGTCATGGAGGGTTCAAATATGTGTGCTAGCATAGCAGTAGTCGATTTTACCTTATCTCTTTTATAATGAAAAGAATGGAAAGGAGATAAAGGTATGGGTTTATTTTCTATATTTGTCATTAATAGAGTTCATTATCAACCAAACCAAAATTAATTGGTTATAATGAACGCTTAAAGTCAGTTCATTATAACCAGCAAGGAGAAGGTTATAATGAACCAGAAAAGCCCAAAAGATACGCAAAATTTTATTACTTCTAAAAAGCATGTAAAAGAACTATTGAATCATACGGATATCAATAAACAAGACAACGTAATAGAAATCGGATCAGGAAAAGGGCATTTTACCAAAGAGCTAGTCAAAATGAGTCGGTCGCTGACTGCCATAGAAATTGATGAAAATTTATGTCTAACCACTCAAAAAGCGGTGGAGCCTTTCGAGAATGTAAAAGTGATCCATACGGATATTCTAAAATTTGCCTTCCCCAAAAAAATAAACTATAAAATATTAGGCAATATCCCCTATAATATCAGTACGGATATTGTTAAAAAAATTACTTTTGAAAGCCAGGCAAAGTACAGTTATCTTATCGTGGAGGAAGGTTTTTCGAAAAGGCTACAAAACCTGCAACGTGCTTTAGGCTTGCTGTTGATGGTAGAAATGGATATAAAAATTCTCACAAAAGTGCCGAGAACGTATTTCCACCCTAAGCCGAGTGTGGATTCTGTATTGATTATTCTTGAACGCCACGAGCCATTGATTTTAAAGAAAGACTACAAAAAATATCAATCGTTTGTTTATAGATGGGTAAACAAAGAATATCACACTCTTTTTACTAAAAATCAGTTCAGACAAGCCTTGAAACATGCAAAAATATATGACTTAAATAACGTTAACTTTAAACAATTTTTATCTCTTTTCAATAGTTATAAATTGTTTAATAAATAGTGTTAAGGGGTTGCTTTAATGACAGCAATCCCTTATAACTTATTTTCCCCCAGATACTTGGTTAGACTTATTCTGTTCACGCATTATATTCCCAAACACAATATGGCCCAAATCCGGAATAGTTTTTATTCCAGAAAAACCCAATTGAGGAAGATCATGGTTTTCCAAGAACTTGCTCAGATACTATAATAAGCCTCTATTTTGCCCCTCATATGATTGACCAATGACATGACTTCGGCTTCCATTCCGTCCCAATCATCATCATACTCGCCAAGATACGCTTTTCTAGCGATATCGAGCACTTCCACTTGCTGCTTCGGTAACTTAGGGATCGCCCATTGTGCAGCCACATCTTTTGGAGAAATTGTACCTTCAGCCATTGTTTGCCACATGCGAGCGAGAGTTAATAGCACATTACGTTCGTCACCCTTAATATCATCAATTAACTCTGGCAAAGACTCCTCTATTGCTTTTTGAATATCTGTTATCGGAATGGGATCAAGTATCGTTGAGAGATCAGGACCAAATAGTGAAACGCTATGCTTTCGTGCTTGTGCTAAAACAATAGCTAAGTCAGGATCAAACGTTGGTTCCGGAATTTGACCATTCTCAAACTCAGACCTAAGCCATTCACCATAGACCAATTCATTCCTTGGTGGATACTGCCAAGGTACACTATCTCCTTCATTAATAACGGTTAATTCAAGGTACCGCATCCCCTTTTCATTTCCTATTTTTCCCGATATCGGCATTAAGCGTTCTGTTAGTATTCTTCGAGTAGCTTCAGATAATCGCTGATTCACGACAACGAGAACATCGACATCACTATTGATGCGTAACCCGCCGATAACTGCCGAACCATAAAGAGACACACCAACTAACTTGCTTCCGAGTACATTCTTCGCAATTCCTAACGCGTCAAATGCTTCCTTTGGTATTTCTTCATTAGTCATACTGCTCATCAACGACAAACTCCTCTGCTCGCTCCATGATTTCCTGGACAACTGAATCTTTGGCATCCGCATAGTGCTGTACATGTCGCCATTCACGCTGAGACAGACGACGTTTAACAGATGCATATTGATCTCGATCAGACGCATTAGCTCTAAGCCAATCCCGAAATCTCAACATTCTTTGAACCTCAGATACACCTTTGCTAAATACGTGTAAATTAATATCTGTATCGGGACCTTTGAACATACGGTGCTCAAGCCACTCGGGTTCCCGAATACGTAGCGTGTAGCCTGCTTCCTCCAAGTCCGAGACATAGGTCGTTTCGTCAGCAGCGTCCGTTACAACCAATAAAATATCTATAATTGGCTTGGCACACAGTCCCGGCACTGACGTTGAGCCAACATGTTCCACTTGCAAGGCCGTGTTGTCAAGTACAGAGCGTATCCGGTTGGCTTCCCGTTCAAATAGCTCAGGCCACCGTGAATCATATTCATGAAGGGTGATGGGCGCATTGTGAGGCTTACGTTCTCCAACCGTAGCCTTCTGAAGATCTTCATCACTTTTAGGTGTTGAATTTGAATCATCCTGCCTTGATGGCAATTCATCCACCTCTCTCGTTATTATTTTTTATTTCTTAGCATTTGAACATACCATAGCTGTTTGTAAAGTTGCAACAGTCAGCTTCTTATTTCTTTTGACCATAAGTATTTCAGAAAATGGCCCGATGAAGCAATAATGCGGGCAATGTTTGTTCCGCGTAAGCATGAGTTTACATTTCATAAAATTACTTTTCACTCATTTTTTCATAAACATTATGAATAAAGCCTGTCATTTTTTGATCGTATTCGGGGTACTTGTATCCTAATGCAGAAGCAACTTTTTTAGAATATGTCCTGAACATTTGACAACAAAACTCAAAGGATCCAAAAGCTTCTTTATAACCTGCTAGTGAAAATGTTTTAGTCAGTTTGTCAAATTCCTTTTCGGGTAGATACTTATCGATAAATTTGTAGTTTTTACCAACACTAAAATTAAAACCTTTACGTAGACCAACTTCCCAAGACATCATTCTTAATAGTTCTGGACGGAGAATTTGATTAAAATGATCCAATGCGAAAAGAAGTTCTTTTCTAAACAACCCTTTTGCTACATAAGCTGACACATTCCAAAACTCATTACAGCAATCATCAAACTCTTGTTCATTGGGTTTTTTTATCCAGTATTTAAAATCACTTGGAATAATCTCTTGATTGATTCGATTGTCTTTATCAACTAATATTTCCACTAACCCATCTGAGTTAGAAAAATATTGGTTGACCTCATCTATGGGGATTAGACAGAGATCAATTTTTATACCATCGTTAAAATACATAATATAGCTGAACCAGTTCTCAAATTCTGCAGGAAATAACTCCATATCCTCCGGTTTTTGCATAAAAACGATATCACCAAAAATATTTAGCCAATCATCATCTTTTTTATAGGATGTTATATCTTTAACAAAAAAGGAAATATCATAATCTTGAAAGTCATCTTTTGAAATGTTTTGATTTGTTCTAGAGCCTTCAAGAACTGATAATCTGACACCATCGTCATTCTTAACAATATTTTCAAAATGGTTTAGCATCTCTTTTTCACTACGCATTTAATCCCCCAATTCTCACAGTAAGTTATTCCATATAATGGTCCAAGAAAGCAATAGTGATCTCATTTCTTATTCCGCGAAAGCTCCCTATTCTTGAATAGTCCTTTTCTGAAATTATCTGATATTGTTGGTCAATTAAATGTAATGCCCTCCAGATACTAGTAATACTTGACCTGTTATCCATCTTGCCTGTGCGGAAGAAAAGAAAGTTACAGCATCTGAGATATCTTTTGGCGTCCCTAATCTATTCATAGGGATGTCAGGTAATACATATTCCTCAAGATCTTTAGTGATATAACCTGTTTGTACAGGACCAGGTGATATACAATTCACTGTAATTCCTAAATAGCCTACTTCTGTTGCTATACTCCTAGTATAAGATTCAATTGCCGCCTTACTTGCTCCATAAGAAATCTGATTTGGGAAGTTTTGAGAGGCATCTGTTGAGATATTTATAATACTTGCTTCCTTTTTCTCTTGTTCTTTATGCATTTTCACAAAATGGTTGATTAGCAGTAGTGTGGCTTTTGTGTTTACATTAAAGTGATTGTTAAATGAATCTTCATCTGTCTCAAAAATATTATCAGGAAACAATGCAACTGCTGCATTATTGACTAAGATATCAATAGATCCAAACAATTCAATGCTTCTATTATATAAACGATTGAGTTCATCTTCATTTCTCAAGTCTGCTTGAACTGGATGAGCTTCTACATTGTACTCATTTAGTGTTTTAATAATCCCTTTTGTCTCTTCCTCATTTTCAAAATAATGAAGGATTATATTACAACCCATTTTGGCGAAATTAACGGATAACTCCCTTCCTATTCCTGAATTTGCACCTGTTACTAAGACTGTTTTTCCTTTTAAATCTGGATTAATCATTTTTTATCTCCTCTTTACTGTACCTGACTTAATAGAAATCAAGAATATGGCCCTATGTATGAAAGGGGCACCAGGTCTTATTCCGGAATGGCGCCCGATCGGTAAAAATTATTTTATTTTTTTGACTTAATTATAATAAAAGATGGTCTACGCTTTTCATTTATTAATTCTGGCATTTTTTCTATTCCTGTCAAAGTTGATTGTGGTTCGATAATTTTATCCAGCGAAAACCCATTTTCAATCAAAGCATTTACTAAGGTAGAAATGGTTCTATGATAAATCACCACACTAAATTCAACAAACCAGTCGTGTTCTCTGATTCCTTCTTCATGATAATTATCTAATGCCCAGTGTAATTTATTACCATCCACAGTTTTTATCCAGTGATTGTTTCCCTTTCGAGCTGTTGCTATCGGATGTTCGGTTGAAAAGATAAATTCCCCACTGTTTTTTAACAGTCCATTAATTTTTTGGATCATTGCCGGATAATCTTCAACGTAATGTATAGAGAGTGAGCTTATGATTAGATCGAATTTTTGATTGGTTAGTTCCAAATCCTCCATAGGAAGACACATAAATTCTATGTTATCATCCAAGTTTAACTTTTTAGCCCGTTCAATCATATTATTTGAGATGTCTACACCTATTACGTTTTTCGCACCGTTTTCTATACAATACTTTGAAAAATAACCATCACCGCAACCTAAGTCTAATACTGATTTTCCTTTCAAACACGGAATTAATGATTTGATTGCTGGCTGTTCTATGAAGTCATTAGCGGTTATTTCACTTTCACGCAAGGTTGTGTAGTCTTTGAAGAAATTTGGATTGTCGTAAATATTTTGTCTCACTTATCTCCCTCCGTGGTTAATGATTCCAAAATTGTGTTACTCAAAAATATGGCCCGAATCCGGAGCAAGCTATTTAGCGTTCTACTTCTTTCAGGAATCGTTCAACTGCCTGCTTCGTTTCAGCTTCATAAACATCATGGCATTATTTTGAAATTTTCCAGTTATTTTACAATAATGGGTTGTTTTATGATTGGTTACCTCTTTCATTGATTGGTGCTTTTTCAATTACTTTTATCACCTTCTTATATGTTTTTTGTGTTTCTTCAAATTCCTCCCGAAAAACATCCATTACCAGCACACGACTTTTACCATGTGCTGTGGGGACTAACACAATATCACCTTTTTGAATAGGATCTTTTCTCAAACGTTTAGGTATATTCCAATGATACATTTTATTTGTATTTAATTTTAAAGCCCCATTCTCAGTGCCCAAAATATGAAACGCTGCTATAGTATTATATTTTTCATTTTAGCATTTCCCTTCGCCTGATTCTTCTAATAATTTTTGAAGTAGTTGATTTTCATACTGATTAGAACTCTTTATCAAGTTATTTTTGATAACATGACTTGGGACAAAAAGGTATTTTATATAAGCTGGTTGCTCCTTACTTCATCATATTCTTTCATTATTTTATAAAACGTGTTTTTCTTGAGTTCAAGCATCTCCATAAACATAGCGCCGGTTATGTCTCCGTTCCTCCATTTCGAATGGTTTTCTTCTAGTATTTGGCGCTGTTTCTTGCTCAAATTGGAAAAGTTCATTCGGGGTCGCCCTAAGTGTTTCCCTTGGGATTTAGCTACCTCAATTCCTTCTGCTTGTCGCTGACGAATTTTCTTACGTTCTTGATCCGCAACATACGAAAGCAAAGATAAAAATTGGTCTTCCATTAAACGTCCCATATCGCCCATTTCACGGAACTTGCGACTGTCAAATAAGGTTTCGTTCTCAAGTACGACGATGTCCGCTTTTAATTCTCTTGTTATGTACTTCCATTCAGCAATGACCTCATCGTAGTTACGCCCCATGCGATCAAGGGCATCTAAATAAACAATGTCTCCTTCACCGAGAATTTTACGCAGTATTTGGTATTGTGGGCGTTCGAAATTTTTTCCGCTTGCTCGATCAACCAAAATGCGGCGTGCCTCTACACCCTTCTCCATCATTTTGTGTAACTGACGCTGTTCATTCTGATCTTTGGAACTTACCCGTATGTATCCATAAGTGGCTGCCATGTTCATTTCCCCCTTTTATACTACTAAATTATAAAACTTTTGTTTGTAAAGGTAAATAAAATATACAAACGTTTATAAATTTTATTAACCACGTTTACAAACTTGATCTATCACGGTTTTATAATTGTACTTTCGCCATCCTTAAAGGTATACCTTTATAAACAATTAAACTATGAAGCATAATTAACCAGAAAATAAAATTTTAATTGACCTTATAATACAAGCGTCCCTTTAACGGAACACGAAAGTTGAATTCTGATCAAACTTTATTTTAGCCCATGTTCATAAATCCAACTAAAAATGGATTTGTAAAGTATTATAAACAGACAATTTTTCATAAACCCTTTTTGCCCAATGTTGGGCTTCTGTTGTTCAGTACAAATAAAGTCATTTGCCTTCAGCGTCCGAAAGCCGCATTTTTTCATTGAAAAATGCGGCTGCTTAAAAAAATAGTTGTTCGTTTGTTGAACCAAAAATAAGTTACAAAAAAGTTATTTTGTATTCCACAATAAGAACGCGCCCTATTGAAGGCTGTTTTAAGACGATAACCCTTATAAATATTGAGAAAGTCGAACCATATCGATAACTTGGATGCCATTTTCATATATTGGTTCATCATAATGCCTAACAAAAAAATCACGATCAATTGAAGTCATTCTAAAACCGCATTTTTGATATAGTGCCAATTGAACAACTCCTGAATTGCCAGTTCCAATTTCAATGGTTTTATATCCATCACGTTTTGCCGTTTTAACTGCATGGAGGACAAGTTGCTTCCCATAACCATTACCATGAAATTCTTCATTCACTGCAACATTTACAATTTCTACTGTTTCTGGTCGAGTGGGAATAAGGACATAAGTTCCTATAATTCTTCCATCAAGATTCATAATAAAGCACTTGCCTCTTGAAATATATTCTCTGACAAGCTTTTCCGAAGGATCTGCCAACAATAATAACTCTAACGGCAATTCCTCATTCTTATTTAATTCTCTTATCAAGTTGAACACCTCAGTTTTCACTTTTATTCTTAAATCCTAGTCAAAACACCAAATTTCATTTAATTACTGTTGAATGATAATAAGGTTTTTGCTCAAATATGTATTAAGAGACCGGTTGCCACTATACAACCGGTCTCTTAATTGTTCTACCTTCGTAGCCAAAAAGAAAAAACTAATGCACAAATCACAGCGACTGTCACCGCCAAAAATACATCCGAATAGGGAATAGCATCCAAAACATATAGAGGGTTGATGGGGGCCATAGCTTCTTTACGTGCTGATAAGAACACCCCCATCATTCCAGCCCCTGTACCTGCACCAAGAAACAATGAACCTTGAAAAATCCCTAATCCTATGCCCACTTGTTGGTTTTTAAGCGCACTTGCTGCAGCATTATTCGCTGGGGAGTTCGTAAACGCCTGACCAATACATATACCTAGAACCCCTACTGCCACCAAAAAGGGAGAAGCTCCAGAGGCAAACGTTGACAAGAATAACGTTGAAACTCCCATCAATGTGAGCCCCCCAATAATTGGACGTTTAGCTCCTAATCGGTCTGAAATACGACCAGCTAAAGGCGAAAGAATCGCAACAGCTAAGCCTCCCGGTAATAGTGTCATTGCAGCTAATCCAGGGGAAAATCCATTTACCTCTACCACCATCAAAGGTACAAAGACTAATACCGAAAAATAGGCAAACATAGTAAACAACCCAACCAGTACTGAACTGACGTAAGGTTTATTATTAAACAGAGCAGGAGGAACAAACGGATGTTCTGCGATGTTTGTTCGCCAAATAAATCCTATTAACGCGAGTAGAGATCCGATTAGGCTTCCTAACGAAGAAAAAGATACAATCCCTACAGCCTCACCCTGTGTGATACCAAAAAGGAAAAGACCAACGGTGAGTCCAAGTAATACACCCCCAAGGAGATCAAACTGCCTATTACTTGGAGCATCCATCGTCGACGGGATGTCCGGTATCATCAAAAACGCACCAATCACAATGATCACCGCTAGTAAGAAAGTGACCCAGAACAGCGCATGCCAGCCGAAAAATTGACCGACCACTCCTCCAAAGATTGGCCCTGCAGCTGTTCCAATCCCAATGCACCCTGCGATGAGTCCTAAAGCACCACCTCGTTTTCCTTCCGGGAAAACCTGTGAAATAGCCACGATGGAAAGGACAGGTATAGCAGCTGATCCAGCCCCTTGTACCATTCGGCCAAAAACCAATAATGGAAGATTGGAAGCAAAAGCACAGATAATACTTCCAACCGCAAAAATCAAAATGGCGAAAGTGAATAGATTCCGCAGCTCAAAAAAATCTGAAATCCGACCATAAAGAGGGACTCCAATCGCAAGTACAAGTGATACACCACTTACGACCCAACTAACTTGGGCCGCAGAAGCATCTAAATCTTCACCTATTAGAGAAAGAACTGGGTTAACCATATCAACGGTGATCGCAGCAACAAGAACAGCTAACGTAAAAACGATGAGTAAAAGAGGTGCATTTACTTCTGTATTTCTTTTTATTTTCAATATTTGTAACCTCCTAAAATTTAAATCTTCATTTTAGGAGGTTAACTTCTCAGCTTTAACCATCATTCTTTTCACCTCTACGTTATCACGTTGATTTTATTATGAGGAACGTATTTCTTATGATAACTTATAATACCAAAAACGTCCCTAACTCACAAGAAAGTCAAGTTCGTTAGGACGCTTATTAAAGCAGCTTTTTTAGCACAGATTTAGTGTAATATCGTCTACTACGGGCAAAAGGTAAATAGTCAGGTTAATGTTTATCCAGCATTCTTTTCTCCGCTAAAAGTTTTTGAAACTCCAATTCTAGTTCCTCAGATGGCTCGATACTAAGACGTCCTAGTACTTCCGATATTTTCATGTCTAATATGAGCCGTTTATCTTCTTTCTCTATATTTTTGTTTTCTTGTGGTTCATGGAGTTTATATTCATCATATGTTCCTTCAAATAGATGAATTTCCTCATTATCGATAGTTAAAATTCGATTAGCGATATTACTGATGAAGCGCCGGTCATGGGAAACAAAGATGACAATTCCCTTGTACTCTTCTAGAAGTGATTCCAATGCTTCAATGGCTTCAGTATCAAGAAAGTTCGTCGGCTCATCTAAAATTAACGTATTAATATCGCTAACGATTAGTTTCGCCAATACTACTTTTAGGCGCTCGCCACCACTCAAAACTTTCACAGGCTTATAAACATCGTCTCTGAAAAAGTGCAACCTCGCAAGTACGGTTCGATTGATTGTTTCATCTTGCTTTGACGTTGAGCTAACATTATCTAAAACTGATTTTTCACTATTTAAGACATCTAAGTTTTGACTAAAATAACCAATTTTCATGGAAGGAGAAGTGGTTGCCCCTTCATCTCGATGAATCATCTTTTTCACAAGAGTCGTTTTTCCACTCCCATTTGGTCCAATTATAGCCAGTTTGTCTCCATCTCGAACCTCAAAATTTGCTGCTTTCCACAAGGTTTTATCACCAATAACACCCGATACATTGTTTACGCGAAGGGAAAGCCTCCCTTTAAAGGTGACTTCATTCGGCAACCTCATTTTAACAGGTTTGGGATCTTTGGGTTTTTCAACTTTTTCTAGTTTGTCTAACCTTGTCTTAAGGGATTTAATCGTTTGTTGAAATTTCTTTTGTTTTTTCCCTTGATCTCCAGTGGTGTTTGCTTCAGAAGAGTTTTCCTTCTTTGTCTTTTTCTTAGCACTTGCTGCTCTGTTCTTCTGCAAGGCCAACGCCTCTTCCAGCTGTTTTTTCTTCATCATATATTTTTCATATGCCATTTCATGCTGGTGACGCTCTAATTCCTTTTGTTGTGCGTAATCGGAATAATTACCTTTATACTCCTTCACACGACCCTCATCGATCTCCCAAATGGAGGTACAAATGTTATCCAGAAATGTACGGTCATGTGATACAATAACGAACGCTCCCTGCCAACTCAACAGCTGTTTTTCCAGCCATTCAATATGAGCAGTATCCAAGTTTGTTGTTGGTTCATCTGCAAATAAAATTTTCGGATCCTTCGTGATTACCTTATCAACGATGTATTCCTGTGTTAGTTCTCCACCACTTTTTGTTGTATCTGTTCTTTTTAATTGTGGTAATAGTTCGCATTTTGTACCGCTGGCAACTGTCCCAACTTCATGCGATCTCTTTCCAGCCAAAACTTCCAATAAAGTTGTTTTTCCACTTCCATTTCTACCAACTAGGCCGATCCGGTCTTTGTTTCGGATTTGTAAATCATCAACATCTACTAACAAACGTTCCTTTGCATATAGCTTTAAGTTGTTAGCTTCCAATAACATCATACAATCCACCCCCACCAAGTATGGCAGGGATTTGAAAGATCATGTGCCAACGCAGTAAAGAGTACCGAAACAATTTTTCTATCCAAAGCAGTCCATAAATCTCTTGGAAACTCCAGTTTTTATGATACCCCTTTCGTATTTAAGGGGAATCACGCAGTTTATAGGGCTATGATGCGCTGTCCCCCTTGAATGTCAGCCCGAAAGTTAATTTTTTTCTTTCCATTGGCAACACCTCCGATTTATTCTTAATTTTATATTACCACAAATATCTTTATCCCTTAAAGCCGAGTTGGCTTACTCCTATATTTATATTAATATTTCCTACCTTTAGGCTGTCACATTAATTTTTCGTACACTCTTTCCGCCCAATATTCGGGCTCCTTGCTTGTATGTCGTAGTTTTGAAAAGGTTATCCTTTGAAGGCTTTTTTTATGCCAATTCCCCCCGTTAAAAACCAAACCATGAAGCAACCCATGTATTGTCTCTTCCTCACCTTTTCGGTTCTTCACATCTTTCATTTGAACAATCAACGTTGATAAGGATCGTTGATCCGGACGTGCCACTTCCAAAATATAAACAGGTTTCCTTCCATTTTTCTCAATGCGCACGATAGCACACACCCTCCTTCGCCCATCAGGCAACCATGAAAATTTTCTTCCTATTGGTAAGTTGATAAGATTCATGGATACCAATAATTCTGGGTGTGCTTCCTCTAAGTATTGAATCATTCTGTAAAAACCCTCAAGATCATAACCATTTCTTTCGTATGTAATTTCAAGGGCTTTAAAATCGATGGGTTGAATGTTGCCACCAACTATTGATTCATCTACATTGGCTGCGGTTACTAATGCTCCCCCACGGCCATCTTTTGTCGTATAGGTATCACCTTGATTAACTTGCTGTTCCTGTTTGGCTATCCGTTTGACTTCCGTCCGACCTTCAAAGGCCATTTGAGTAGCTTCACTTTCAGCAACCGGTTGATGTGTGTCCTCTTTCGCGTGATTATCTTCTTTAGAATCAATTTCAAAGTCTTGTTCTTTTCCAGATTCTGAAATCCGTCTCGTTTTCGGGCATTTGCTGTACACACGTTTTTTGATGGAAACATGGCTATATTCAATTTCATCGAACGGCAGTCCCTTTACGCTAAAATCCAGCAATTCATAAATAAAGACATGCTTACCCTGCCGTTTCCCTCGAAATGTCCAGAACGAATTTTTCAGTTTCGGGGGGACTAATTCTAACGGCATGCCATGAGCTAATCCATTTGAATTTGTAGCGTTTGCGTATACATTGGTCTGAACGGATTCGAAGGAATTGCGGATTTCAGGGAGGGAGTATAACCAGACAAAATGGCGTACAAAATCGTCACTGATGATGGTGGCCGGGATTTCTTGCGAGAAACCAAATGATGCATGACAACCGTTACTTTGATGATGATTCAACAAATACACTAACCCTTTGGGGCGAAGCAATGCATTGGCCAGTACCTTATTATTGATAAAAAGCGCTCGAATTAGTTCCGTGTGAGGTATATAATAGTAGTTACGACCAGACTGAAAACACCACACCTTCTGTTGAATCAACTCGTAATTTTTATATAAGAAGTATTGAAACCGACGTGCAACATCAATTGATTTGGCTGTATAACCAGCAGTGAGGTCTTGCACACGTGTAACATCAACCGTTCCTTCTTTTTGAGATGTTAATGGCTGCCCCTTTTGATAATATTGTCCGAGACGAAGCATAGGTAACAAACCGATTGGATATTGAACCAGCTCCACTTTGTTTCGATCTTCAAAGGCCACGGTAATACGCCACTTTTTTGGCGAGGTTAATCTTACGTGGCCGAACCAATGTAATTTTACTACTCGATCCTCGAATGGCCAGGGTTTTAACTTTATGGATGCCATCCTTTCACACCTCCTTCCTTGCCATTGTTTGATACCGTTGTACCCACAAGGAAATTTCCTGTTGTACGCCATCTGGAAGTTCGTCTCGGAGTCCAGCCAAACGACGGATTCTCCACTCCACGATCTCTTCATGACATTGAGATAACTCCAGAACTGCCCATTTAACACGGCGCATCTGAAACTGTTCTTTTGTTTCTACAACTTGTTTTAAGTAGGCTTTCGTTTCAGGCAGTTTGTCAAAATGACGCTCAAGTAAAGCAAGACGTCCGGTTTCTTTACCAATTCGACCGATGTTAATATGAATCGGCTTTCTTATAGAATACAATTGTTGAACTGCTGTCTGCACTTCCTTCAACACCTTTTGGTCCCTTTCAGACCAGTCCACACGGTAGTTTTCTGAGGGCTTCCTCTTTTGTCTCGGTGAATGCCTGTCCAACCACTGCCGGTCATGCCGATAAAGCCAGGTATATAACGCTTGATCGACCTTTCGCAGTTTTGTAACGGATAGGGTTGAATACTGCTGTTGTAATTGTAGCCACTTTCCTCGTTTTTCAGACAATAAAGAGGTGCTATCAACCATCTTGATAGGATCATGCTTTGAACTTTGATTAGCATATTTCTTTACCGTGCCGATATCAACCTTTAAATGTTTGGCCACGGCATAATAACTAAGCTTTTCAGCATGAATCAACTGATGAAGCTTTTCTTTCCAGACTGAACCAAATTGTTTAATACGACCGATTTTATAACGATCTTCTTTTTTTTGATCTGGTCCTCTTCTTGAATAACTGAATCCACATGAACAAGTAAAAGTGCCTACTGGCCTTCGTGTATCTGTACAAATAGTAACTTTCACATTAGGAATGACGGGTTGTAAATAGTGATTCGCAGCTGCATTCAAACAAACATAAGGACTTTCTCCAAAGGGTTGAAACTTTCGTGTTGCATACTGATAAAAGGATTCCACCGTTTCACCAAAGAAGTGAATAAATAACAAATGGCGAATCGGGTGGAAAGCTTTCCGATGCTTTCGTGTAATTGCCTTCAACCAACAGGATTGATTATCGGGGTTAACCGATGACTGCAAAGTGGCTAGAAGTTCTTCACCGTAAAAATGGTGAAACTGTTCCGTTAAAGTGCTTTGATCAACTGATCCTGTTACCGTGGCATAACCATGTTTTTGAAGCAAATATTTATAAGCTTGCTGTACCCCTTGCCATTTAAATTGAAAGTCTTGATTAATCAACCTAATACTGTCTTTTGCAATGGCTTTCAGGTAATACATTGTTTTTTCACTAAAAGCAAGTGTTTTTTCTTGCGTATTGCAATAGTCCTTGGTCGCCGGTGTATAAACGTGTTTGTTTTGGCCACGAAAGGGTACGGAAGAGTCCTGCAACAAAATATTATGCTTAAGACACACCAAAACCCCTGACAACTGATGGGATAAACGCCAATACGTTTCCCCGTATTGCTGAAGGTCGTCTTCAACACACCGCGGGCAATAACGAAAATAACGGGATTCCGAAACATTGCTTGCCATCATACCGGTCAACATATGAATTGCACCCGGTCTATTGCCGACAATCATCGAATCATAAACCTCTTGTCTCGTATTTGGCTTCGCAAAGGTTGTGTAATAGTGGTAAAACGTGTGTTTCTCAATCCAATCTTTCACTCCCGGAATTTCAAAATGCTTGATACGTTCGTTCAGTTTACCCAATTGAGTCGGCAAGTCCGGGACTGCAATGGTATTAGCCGAACCAAATAAATCTTTCATGGTTGCCTTTGAGCTAATATTACAGGAACGGACATGATAACGAGCGAACCAGCTATACAACAACTCATCTTCATAAAGAGTTGGAAAAAAGGAGAGCATATTCGGTCCTCCTATATCACAAATTCATCGCCTGGTGCTTTTATATACCCAGCTTCTTTTAAGGATTCATAACCTGAAAGCTTTTGTTTTTTACCTTCATCAACGGTTTTTTTTAGTTTATTTGTTGAATACTTTCGTTTCTTTTTCTTCGGAGTCTTCTTTTGTTCCTCCATCAAAGCAAGCGCATCTTGCATTAGCTCGGCTTGCGATGCTTCTGGAAATTGTTTTAATGCCTTTGTTGTGGCCTTTTCCGCTATCTCTGGGTCAACATCCAATCCTATAAGAGCCATTATCACCTTTTCCAACATTGACGTTTCCTGTTTTTGTCGAGCTTCAGCTTGCTTTTCCTTTATCTTCTGTATAGTGGCTTTCCAATCTATTTTTGATTGGCGATGTTGAATGTAGTCCTCAATATCCATCGGCTTAATATCTTCATATTTTTCGATTTCTGTGGCTAATCCTGACCGAAGTGCCTTTAGCATTGGTTGGACGAGCTTCAAGTCATCGGATGCAACTTTTCGAATCATGGCAGGAGTTATCGTTTCTTTTCCAGTCTCCATTGCTCTTCCTTGCGAAAGAACAAATAGTTTTACTGCAATGTCAACGATACCTTGACTTTGTTCATAAAGCGTATGATTCAGTTCCTCTGTTAGCTCAACTTTGTTTTTCGTCCATTGATACTCCCACATGCTCGAAACGAGCACATCCCAATCTTCATCATTTTTCATTTGTTGCCATACCATGTCACCCTGTCCACTACCTCGTCTTGCCTGTCTGAAGTCCTGTTGCAGAACGGTCCTTGCTCTCATTGTTCCAATCATCATCACTGGGATTCCGATCTCATTAACTAATGTAACGAAAAAATTCATCATCTTTTCCGATCCGCTGTCTTTGGCGGTTAGTAAATGTTGGATTTCATCAATAATCAGCGCACCAATAGAATGATTAAGCGCAATTTGTCTCATTCGTGTCACCATAGAACTAATCGAATTACGTTTTCCTCCAAAACGCTCGTAATAATTCGTACCGAGTAAATCATCAATTTTTAAAAAGAAATCCATGCATAAGGATTTAAGTGAACCGTCATGCGGGCAGTTCAGCTTGAGCCACACAATTTGCATCATGTTGAGAGGATGCTTATGAATAATCAATTGCGGGTATAGAGATAGAATCCGTTCTATAGCTGTTGTCTTTCCGATACCTGAAAAACCCATCAAGGTAAAACTAGACGCTGTTGAACGTATATCAGACTGAATCGTTTTTCCTGACAAGGCTTGGTGAGCGTGATTTAGTTTTTCAATGTTTTCAGGTGAAGAAGGATGACGCCCCACATAACCATACCTTAATAATCTCGAAAAACGTTGTTCAAGGTCGATATGCTGCATAACCGGCTGAAAAAATCGGGTTAAGCGAATTAAAGCATGATAACGTAAATGAGGTGAGAGCTGACGCTCTTTTTCATTGTAATCCGGGTAATAACTCAACTTATCAAACGCTTCTTCTGGAGACATGATCGGCGGTAAGGCTTCGATTAACGGATTTCCTTGAAAATCACTCAGCTCCTGTTCATGATAAACAGCGTGTTGTGCTTGAAGTAAACCATCATTAGGACTCATGGTCATTTTCCTCCCCTCTTCTTCGAAGGAATTCTTTAATGGAAGGGCGCGCATATTGTTCCTCCTTGTCTTCGTCTTTTTTATCAAAAGGGACAACAATATCAGCCAAGGGTTCATTCTGTTGTTTGTTACCAAATTTGAAAACTTCCTCTTTTTGTCTAGATTCTCGCTCATTTTTACGATTTTCCTTGACTGCCCTTGTTTTTTCCGCCTTACTAATCGTAGAAGATTGTTCCTCATTTGCCTTTTTAACCGAGGGTTTAACAATCGCTTCTACTTCTGTTATAAAATCAACCTCTTTTTGTAGTTGTTGATGTTCCGCACTATGATTCATTTGTTTTTCATGTTCAAGGAGATTAAGAACCTCATCCATTGTTTTGTTAGCATACCGATGCTGGTGTTCAAGTAAATAACATGTCTCAAAGGAATGATTATCGTTCAACAGATAAATCGACGACATGTTGCGAGGGTCATAGGATATAGCTAGCTTCCAACTTCCTTTTTGCCTTGCAGTTTGGAACCATAATTCTTTTAAAGCGCGCTCACAACTATAATGTATTCCTTTAAATTTGATACCTTTGTAAGTTACTGTTGCTTGCCCCTGTGGCAATAAATGCAGTTTAATAAGTTCTTCAGGAAAATACCGCAGTTTTCCCGAACGGTTTTGAATCCCCCAATTCCATAATTCCAACGGGTTAGGATTAACCTCATCCTGAATCATATCCTCATCCCGAAGGTATTCCTTTAAGTAATGTTCTGTATTGTAATAAATGACCTGTTGAATGATTAATTGTGTAAACTGTTCAACAGTTAATTTTGCATCCAGCCGGTAGTCACGTGCCCCACGTTCCTGAAAGTCTTTATCTATATAACCCGGTAAAAAGGGCTTTACTTTACGCTGCACGATATCAAATTGTTTCTCAACAATACCTTTCCAATCAGCCCGATAAGGAGCAGCGTTCTCAACATGCATGTTGAATGCCGAAATCATCCGGTCCACATTCGAACCTTCTAATTCTCCACGGTCAGCCAGCAAAACATCAGGGAGATGCTCAACAGGCCAAGCTTCCTTCGAAATCTCTATCCCATATTCACGACAAAACTGTTGCTTGTTAGCGGTAACATTAGCCAATGCCATCATAGCCCCCGTCCAAGAAGGTCCTTCAAGTCCAATATACATGCCGACAATCATTCTACTGAAGACATCAACAACTAAATAAATCACCGGACGGCCAATTATCCAATCTGAATTGTAACGCGAAATTAAATATACATCGCCGACAGTAGCATCAATTTGATAACGCGACCCGGGACCGATCGCTTCCTTGGTCGAAGAACCCAATACGGAACGAAAATCCTTTTCGTACTTCTTACGACCTTGTCTGGCAATGGTTGATTCTTCTATGTTGTATTCTTTATCGTACCAATAACGAAATTGTCTAAGCGTTGGTAATTGATCCTCATCAGCCACAATAACCTTTTTCACACCATTATCGTAATAATAGTCACTGGCATAAAATTCTTTAACCATCATTCTATAAGCATCCGGCAAACTGTTCTTTTTACTAGTTAAATAATGCTTTTCTAACGCAACACGAAACACTTTCTTTGTCGATTCATCTATGTTAATCCCGTTTGAGCGATACTTAGACGGACGTCCTCTTTTTTTAGTTCCTACTGACTTTTCCTTTCCCTTGCCACCCGATTTACTATAGTCAGGAAGTAAAGCATTAGGAGTTTTTCCACGTTGCCAATATCGCCGTAAGTATTTATAAACCGTTGGTTTTGTGGTTCTATATTTATTTATAACCGCGCCAATCATCTGTCCACGTTTTTCCTTGTCGAATACATCTGGTTCTTGCAATACAATGCCCCGAATCATTGTCCAGGCTTTGTCACGGATGGCAAGATTTATATTATTGGTTATATTGTAATTACCAAGTAGAAAGGGATCATTTTTTATCTTAATTAATCGATCATAAATCAATTCCTCTTTTAACTCACTTATCTTTTGCGTGAATGGAAATGCTTTCTCATCATCTACATCAATCAGATAAGCAACAACATTCCCTTCATCAACCCAAAGTATCCGAAAGGTTTTATCTGCTTCCTCATCCTTGAGTAATTCATTAATTGAAAAAATCATGTCGCCAGACGCTCCTTTTGTTCACGTGATAACAAAAAGAATAATTCCGATGTTGGATAGCGAAGATTTACAGGCTTGTCCATTTGAATTTGTACATATTTGCGCGCAATGAGATATTTTAATAAAGAAAGGGCAGTTCCCTGCTCACATGAGTATTGTTCATCAAAAGAATTACATGCTTTTAAAATTGTCATGCTGCTATTTTCGAGAAAATCATATAAGATCACTGCCAAATTCATCTCGTTTTCCTCTAAATAATACGATCTATGAACCCAAGCAATGTTGTCACTAGTTTCTTTTGGAAAATCTAATTCAGTTACAATCCCCCAATCAATTCCGGCGTCTGCCCAATACTGACGCTCAATTTCAAATTTCTCGATTACCCGTTTATCATTTAATTTTGCTGATGGTTGTGTAGTTCTTGCGATATAATGGATTGTGTTACTTCTTCGGATGGTTATAAAAAAATCAGTGGTGAAAACGATGGGAGTCTTAGTTGTAGGATCTGTAGAATGATTCACTTGTTTCTTTTCGGCAATCTGAAGTGTTTTTTCCCGGTCTAGGGGGTATTGTTCCCGGATGTCTATGACACTATCGGTCCAATCCAGCAAGTAAAAGTAATCTCTCTCAAGGTCTGATCGAAGATGGTGCTCACGATTGGTTTTCCACCCATGTAAACGGTGAGCACGACCGGAAGACCGAACATCTTGGATCGTTAACCATGGTTTGTAATTTGCTAACTCACCACTTCCGCGACCTTCGCCATAAAAACGAGCGATTTTCTCCTCAGTCCATTTAATTGTTCGCTTCGGCATAGTATTCCTCCATAAGAAAAATATAGAAAAGGCTGTTACTATGATTATTATCTCATAATAACAACCTGAGTAAAGAACTTTTTTGTAAAGTAAACAACTTTATTGTTCAGTAAAGAACTTTTTTGTCATGGAACAGGGGATTCGTTTTGATGCTTTAAATCTACTCCACCGTCACCGATTTCGCTAAGTTCCTCGGTTTATCGACATCGTTACCACGGTGCAGTGCTGCGTAGTATGAAATGAACTGATAGACAATTACTGACACAAGCGGTGTCAGCATACTGTGTACTTTCGGGATCACATATGCATCGTTATGTGTTTCCAGCCCTTCCATCGCTATGGTGCAGACATTAGCACCTCTTGCTTCGACTTCCTGGGCATTGCCGCGGATGTTCAAGTTCACTTTTTCCTGGGTCGTCAATGTAAACACCGGTGTACCCTCTTCAATGAGAGCAATGGTACCGTGCTTCAGCTCTCCGCCGGCAAACCCTTCTGCCTGGATATAGGAAATCTCCTTTAATTTCAATGCACCTTCCAGACCGACATAATAATCCATTGTCCTGCCAATAAAGAACGCATTTCTTGTTGTTTCCAAATACTCTTCGACAAGCGTTTCTATCGTCTCTGCGTCATCAATGACCGCAGTAATTGCAGTCGTCACTTTAGCCAGCTCTTCAATCAGACTGATATCGATTGATTTACCCAGTTCACGGGCTGCGACCTGTGCCAATATCGACAATACCGCTATTTGAGCTGTATATGCTTTTGTAGAAGCAACAGCAATTTCCGGACCTGCATGCAGTATCAATGTCTGATCCGCTTCACGGGACAATGTCGAGCCGGGTACATTGGTTATCGTCAGCGTCATATGCTCAAGCTTCTTAGCTTCGACAAGCACTGCACGGCTGTCCGCCGTTTCTCCCGACTGTGATATGAATATGAAGAGCGGCTTTTCAGACAGCAGCGGTGTGTTATATACAAACTCCGAAGCCACATGCACTTCTGTCGGAAGACCGGCCCATTTTTCGAAGTACTCTTTGCCGATCAGACCCGCGTGATAACTGGTCCCTGCCGCAATGATGTAAATACGGTCTGCAGCGTTAATCTGTTCGATGATGGCCGGGTCTACTTTCAGTTCACCATCTTTGTCCTGGTATTCCTGAATAATCTTTCTCATCGCTGCCGGCTGCTCGTTAATTTCTTTGAGCATATAATGCTCATACGTGCCCTTCTCGATATCACTTTCGTCAATTTCAGCAATATAAGAATCCCGCTCGACAATGTTGCCTGCCTTATCTTTTATCACGATCTCATCTTTTTTAAGTGTCACGACTTCCCCGTCCATCAGTTCCACAAATTCATTTGTTTTGTGGAGCATCGCCATCGCATCCGAAGTGATGACATTGAAACCATTACCTTTACCGAGAAGCAATGGGGATTTATTTTTAGCAACATAGATAACGTCTTCATCTTCATTATCCATAAGACCGAGTGCATATGAACCGTGCAATGCATCGAGCACTTTCTTGAATGCTTCTGCTGTATCTTCACTTTGCTTTGAAAGCTCCGAGATGAGTTCAACAATTATTTCTGTGTCTGTACTGGATACAAAATCTGTCTCCTGCAAATATTCCTCTTTAATCTGCTCATAGTTTTCGATAACACCGTTATGAACGATGGTAAATCTCCCGTCTGCACTTTGATGGGGATGCGCATTTGTCACACTCGGTGCACCGTGCGTCGCCCAGCGGGTATGTCCGATTCCTGTATTTGCTTTAAAACGGGGATCCACTGCCTCCCTTAAATCTTTAATGCGTCCGACCTCTTTGAAAATCTTCAGTTCTTCATCGCTGCGTACGCTGATTCCTGCAGAGTCATAACCGCGGTATTCGAGCTTTTCCAAACCTTTTAACAATATTTCCTTAACATCTTCTTCTCCGATATATCCTACAATTCCGCACATAAAGTATCTGCTCCTTTGACATACAAGTTAGAACCAGTGCTTTGTACCAATGGTCGCCCATATGGTTTTAACAACTGATATAACGAATACTTCTGTATCCGGGACAGTATCCGCCGATTCTCGATGACTGTCCTCCTCGTCAGCAGCGTCGCTGCTCAGGCGCTATTCCGATTTAAATTTCCTTCCCTCCTTAAAGTAACGGTACTATTCTAATAGAAAAACACCCTCATTACAATGGTTTATTGAATGAGGGGGGTGTATCACTTTATTTAATTGGATTGATTATAAGCCCATTTCCGCTTCGACAATTTCAGCGATAACAGAGCTGTATTCATCTGCAAGTTCTACAGTTTCTGCTTCCACCATAACTCTGACCAAAGGCTCAGTGCCTGAAGCACGGACAAGAATACGGCCGTTTCCATCCATTTCAGTTTCCACTTCTGAAATTTTGGCAGCCACTTTTTCATTGTTGACTACGTTATGCTTGTCAGTCACTTTGACGTTGACGAGCTTTTGAGGGAACGTTTCCACCTGCGCAGCAAGCTCTCCCAAAGTCTTGCCGGACTGTTTGACGATGGCTGCCAGATGAACACCTGATAATAAGCCGTCTCCAGTCGTATTGTAATTCATCATGATGATATGGCCGGACTGTTCTCCGCCCAGGCTGTAGCCATGTTTTCTCATCTCTTCCACCACATAGCGATCTCCGACTTTCGTCTTGTCGCTTTTCAGTCCATGTTCTTTCAGAGCTTTATAAAAACCGAGGTTACTCATAACTGTAGAGACAACCATGTCATCTTTCAATTCACCATTTTCTTTTAGATGCTGTGCGATGATGAACATGATCTTATCGCCATCCACGATGTTTCCATTTTCATCAACAGCGATTAAACGGTCTCCGTCCCCATCGAATGCAAGTCCGAAGTCACACTTTTCTTCCTGGACAAGTTCTATCAATTTCTCAGGATGTGTGGATCCGACACCCTCATTAATATTTGTTCCATCTGGATTTGTACCTACTGTTACTGTATCTGCTTCCAGGTCGCCAAACAGGTAGGGTGCGAGTTTATGCGTTGAACCGTGTGCGCCGTCCAATCCTATTTTCAAACCTTCCAGATCGCCTTCAACAGTAGATTTCAAGTAGCTTACATACTTTTGGCCACCCTCAAAATAATCTGATATATTCCCCAGGTTTATACCTGTCGGTCTTGGCAGATCATCTGTTTCGCTATCCAGCATCTCTTCGATTTCAGCTTCCTGATCATCTGTCAGTTTAAATCCATCAGAACCGAAGAATTTAATACCGTTATCACCGACCGGGTTATGCGATGCAGAAATCATCACACCGACATCCGCTTCTATTTCTTTCGCCAGATAAGCGACACCCGGAGTGGAAATGACGCCGAGCCTCATTACTTCTGCACCGATTGAAAGCAGTCCTGCAACAAGTGCCGACTCCAGCATCTCTCCTGAAATACGAGTATCGCGTCCGACTAGAAATGTAGGTCTGTCATTGTTTTCACCTGCTAAGATATATCCGCCAAAACGTCCTAATTTAAATGCCAGTTCGGGTGTTAATTCTGTGTTAGCTACACCTCTGACTCCATCTGTTCCAAAATATTTACCCATGAGTTTCTCCTTTAGTCATTTTCTTCTATAGTTAAATCAGCTTCTAAAACAGCTGGTTCAGTTTTAGTTACACTTTCCGGTAAGTCTAATTCTACATCCCGTGTAACTGAACTGTCGAGTTCATCCACATCAATTTCAACATCCACTGATTCAATTTCATTTAATGCTTCTTCACTTCCGAACACTTCTACATTGTCATAGTTCAGTTCAACATCCACAAGTTCATGGTTGCTGTCCACCATGCCGACGACTGTATAATTCACAGGTACAGTCTTGCTCAACTCACTGACATTGATTTCAACTCTGACATTCGATGGTTCAGTCCTTACATCTAAACGGTTGAACTGGAAGTCAAAAACACCGACGTCCGCTTCTTCAGCCCGGTTATCTGTAATTCTGGTGTTATCACTGAGAGTCGCACGGACATATTGTATCCGATTGATCTCATTTTCTCCTCCATAGACAGTCACTGTATCCGGCTCAACCACGACTGATTCCAGTTGATGGTTCGGTCCGACACGGCTGCCATTCACTTCGGCCTGTACCGTAAAGGTTTGTGAGACCAGATCCTGGATATTTACAGTGGCTGTTTCGGGCACAACTTCTGCATTTACGTTTTCAGGCAGTTCATCAATCGTAAAGTGAACTTCATGTTCTCCTGTTCCCCGGCTTCTTAAATCCAGCTGTACATTAAAATCTCTTGTTGTCTGCAGTCGGACAATATTCGAAGTACTGCCTGACAATTGAACATTGACCTGGTTCGGTACGCCGCTGACGTAGTAATCATCTTCATCATACAGAACATCAACCGGCATGCCCTGAATCAATTCCGTTTCATCGTCATTTCCTTCCTCATCGAAAGGATTAACATTCTCAAATACATTATTCACTGATAAAAACATGAACAGTGCGAGAAATAAAGCAACAAATCTCAGTCCCCACTTACTTTCGAGCAAAGAGACCGCCTCCTTCCTTAATTGCAGGCAGGATACTCCAGTGCTTCTTCAACAATTCATCCAGTTCTTCCAAAGTAATCTCTTTATCCAGCTTGCCTCCATATGTAACAGAAATATTTCCTGTTTCTTCAGATACAACAACTGTAAATGCATCGGTAACTTCAGAAATACCGACTGCTGCACGGTGTCTTGTTCCCAGGTTCTTCGCGATTTTACTGCTGTCCGACAGCGGCAGGTAGCTTGCAGCAGAGTTGATCTTATCGCCGGTAACTATCATTGCACCATCGTGTAGCGGTGTATTCGGTATGAAGATGTTGATCAGCAGTTCTGATGATATATTTGCATCGACTGTTATACCCGTTTCAGTATATTCTTTCAAACCTGTTTCTTTTTCAAACACAATTAGTGCACCGATACGTCTCTTAGCCATGTATCTGATGGATTTGACAATCGCTTCTCTCAGTTTCTCATAATCCGACCCGGCAGTGCTTGAGTTGGATCTGAAAAGACTGCCCCGGCCGAGCTGTTCAAGTGCACGGCGCAACTCCGGCTGGAATATGACAATGATTGCCAGAAAACCCCACTCTAAAACTGTATCGAAAATTTCAGTCGTAGTGGTTAAATCAAATGCGTTACTGATACCCCGTCCAATTAATATGAAGAATATGCCTTTTATTAATTGTATGGCTTTAGTCCCTCTCATCACGGTAATTAATAAGTAAAAAACGTACCAAACAATTATTATGTCTATGATACTTGTAATAAGAGTCGTGGTCGTTATATTCTCTAAAATATTAGTGTTATTCACTCATCCGGTCCTTTCCGATGAATTATAACGAACCAATCCTATCCTCTAATTCCTGGTAGATACCTCTCATTAAAGGATCGACTTTCAATTCATCTGTATTTTTTTGATACCCCTTGAATAATATTACTGCTTCTTTTATCTGATCATTTTTATACAGGTTAAAACATTTCAACAGTGTCATCCGGCTGCTGTCTGTCATATTTACAAGACTGTCGAGCAATTCAAAGTCCTGCTGCTGAACTGCAACCTTAGAAAATAAAAACAGAAATTCTTCCTGTCGATAATGAATTTGCATGCTTTCTTTAAGGTAAGAAAATTTATCCAGTAACCTTCTGCATGTAAAATACTGTGCCTTTTTATAATAACATTCTATTATTTCAAATAATAATTTCAGCCTGCCCAGTTTTAAATCGCTCATTTGAAAAACCAGTGAATATGTTTCTTCCAATATATCCAAAGCCTGTGTAATACGATTTTCCTCAATTAAATAGCCGGATTTCAACAGCACAGCATCTATATAAAACTGATTGATAACATTATTAGATAAACTTGAAATCGATTCTTCAGTATGAAAATGCAACTGTTCATTTTCGGATAAATGCCGGTAGTATTTCGCATAGAGTAGATGCAATCTGCCTTTGTCGGACATGGATATTTCATCTGTCTTCTCATACTCTTTGCTGATTAATCCTTTAATTGTACTAAAATCATCGTGTTCAACTTTATATTCATGGTAAACGATTTCACGAAACACTTCTACATCATTATATCTGAAATTCGAAGTTTCTGACATCAAATCGTTTAAAGAACAGTTTAACCGTTCACTTAATTTAATCAGAACATTTGTTGAGGGCTGGACACTCCCCTTTTCGATAAGACTTAAATATGTCCTTGATATGATGCCTTCCGCCAATTCTTCCTGGGTCAAATTATTTCGATGTCTCGTTTCTTTAATTCTCTGCCCGACCATCAACGGTGCCCCTTTCTTGTGCACTCTAAATTATGTAACCATTTATTTGACAACTTATTTACTCTTAATCATACTATAAATACATATATAAGGGGGTTCCAAATGAAAAAACTATTGGTTATAAATGACTTATATCAGTTAAAAAGTGTCAGCGATCCTTTCAGAATTGAATTACTCACCTTATTGAGCGAACAGCCCAAAACCGGTCAGATGCTGGCTGATGAATTAGGGATTCCCAGAGCCAAAATTCACTATCATTTGAATGAATTACTTAAAAACGATATTATCCATGTCGTAAAAACTGTCGAAAAGAACAGTATTATACAAAAGTTTTATGAGCCCGTAGCTGAAAAAGTGGTTCCAAATATCAATCTTCTTAAATATAAACAAGAAGAGAAGAAAAAGGATAAAATGTCCTACCATTTGAGGATAAAAGACAAACAACTGCCCCAATTCAGGAAAGATTTAAGGAAGTTCGTCAAAGAACAGTCCACTAAAAAAGAGAGTGACAAAGTTTTAGACTATAAAATTCAAATATTGCCCTATGAAGAACAATAAAACGTGGTTGAGAGCAAACTAACCACGTTTTTTTCAATTCATTTTTATTATTTTTGTTTTTTACCGAAAAAAGCGGAAGCGATTGATACAGCTTTTTCTGCCGTTTTATTTTTATCATCCAGCAATGGATTCACTTCAACCAGATCCATCGATGTAATCTTTTGCGAATCATGAAGCTGTGTCATTGCATGCAGTGTCTCCGACAGGCTCAGCCCGCCATCTACCGGCGTGCCCGTCCCAGGCGTTTCCATCGGATCCAGAGCATCTACATCCAGTGAAAGATGGATACCGTCTGTTTTATCCTGCAGGTGCTTAAGAGACTCCTCCATTACTGCTGATATACCTTTTTCTTTAATATCAGTCATTGTGAAGGTCAATATATTATTTTCCCTGATATACTCTTTTTCGCCTTCATCAAGATCACGCATACCGATAAGAACGATATTTTCAGGTTTAACTTTCGCTCCGTCTTTATAAAGGTTCACCAGCTTCTCATCACCCACCCCACAGGAAATCGCAAGAGGCATTCCGTGTATATTGCCTGAAGGTGAAGTATCACTGTTATTCAGGTCGCCGTGTGCATCATACCATATTACGCCCAAATTCTCGTAATGGCCGCTGATGCCGGCAAGGCTGCCAATCGCCAGTGAATGATCCCCGCCCAAAATTAATGGAAAAGCACCTTGTTGTATGGATTCATCCACTGTAGTCGCAAGCTTACTATTAAAATCAACCACCTGCTCATAATTCTTCAAAGTGTTCGCATCACCCTGCGAATGTTCTGCAACATTCACCTTCATGTCACTATGTATATTACCTTTATCATTTACATTTATATTAAGTTTCTCAATTTCATTTACTAAATTTGCATAGCGGAGCGCGTCCGGCCCTAAATCCACACCCAGTCTTGGTTGTCCAAACGTAGTTGCGGCTCCTATAATATCAACTCTATTCATAAAATACTCCCCTTTTTCATTCTATACATACATGATATAAAAAATGTCGCATTTATGCAACGACTAATAAATATAAATGAGTGCATAAAAAAAGACACTTAACTGAATAAGTGTCTTGATGAGCCATAGAGGACTCGAACCTCTGACCCTTTGATTAAAAGTCAAATGCTCTACCACCTGAGCTAATGGCTCTAATTGGCTGGGCTGAAAGGATTCGAACCTTTGCATGACGAGACCAAAACCCGTTGCCTTACCGCTTGGCTACAGCCCAATATTAGATATAGAAATGGAGAGGGGCAGATTCGAACTGCCGAACCCGAAGGAGCGGATTTACAGTCCGCCGCGTTTAGCCACTTCGCTACCTCTCCGTAATGGAGAATGACGGGTTCGAACCGCCGACCCTCTGCTTGTAAGGCAGATGCTCTCCCAGCTGAGCTAATTCTCCTAAAATGACCCGTACGGGACTCGAACCCGTGTTACCGCCGTGAAAGGGCGGTGTCTTAACCGCTTGACCAACGGGCCAGAAATAAAAAAAGTTTGAAACATAAAAATGGCTCCACAGGTAGGATTCGAACCTACGACCGATCGGTTAACAGCCGATAGCTCTACCACTGAGCTACTGTGGAATCATAAAATAAAAAATTGCCTGGCAGCGTCCTACTCTAACGGGACGTCAGTCCAACTACCATCGGCGCTGGAGAGCTTAACGACTGTGTTCGGCATGGGAACAGGTGTGGCCTCTCCGCCATCACTACCAGACAATGGTTCACTTGACGAATGCGACGATGTCACACTCAAAACCGGATAGAAGCAAATCAAAACATTCAAGTGTATTAACCTACACGGTACAAATCTTTGAATAAGTCGTCGATCGATTAGTATTCGTCCGCTGAATATGTTGCCATACGTACACGCCGAACCTATCTACCTCATCATCTCTGAGGGATCTATTGGGGAAAT